>JAYUFH010000329.1:0-10978 GCA_043738765.1 Pseudomonadota bacterium
GTTGCTCCTGCTGGCATCGCCTTGGGCCCTGGGGCAGGACCTGCCGCCGGCCACCTTCGTGCCACCGGCGCCGGTGCGCTTTCTGCTGACCTTCGACGATGGCCCAAGCGGTGTGATGGACCACAATCCCACCGCCTCGATCCTCGACCAGCTGGCGGACAACCCGATACAGTCGCACATCAAGGCGATCTTCTTTGTGCAGACGCGCTTCTGGAAGAATGGCGGCAGTGAGATCGGGCAACGGCTGTTGCGTCGCGTGCACGACGAAGGCCATCTGCTGGCGGTGCACAGTGGCACGGCGCGCGGACACATCAATCACACCCTGATGCCGCCGCAGGAGCTGGAACAGTCGCTGCACGACGGCAGTGACGACATCCTCGCCATCACCGGTGAGGCGCCGCGCTTCGTGCGTCCGCCCTTCTGGGCGTTTACCAATGCCACGCTGGATAGCTATGCGCGCAACCACCTGCACATGTTGATGTACGACATCCGCGTGAACGACGGCAAAAGCGGCGGTATCAACTTCGTCTGGCGCCTGCGCCTGCGGGTGGCGGCGGAGATGCGCCGTATGCGCGAGCGCATCGCCCAGGGTGTGGTGCCGGTGGTCGGCGACACGATTCCGTTGATTGTGGTGTTCCACGACACCAATCAGCACACGGCGGAGAATCTGCAGGTGTTTATGCGGCTGCTGTTGGAAGAGGCGGGCAAGCAGGGTTTGGCCGTGGCGCCCAAACCGTTCTTCGACGACGCGACCGAGGTGCGGGAGACGGCCATGGCGCGTTCACCGGATTTTCTCAAATGGGCCAACGTCTCCGGCCTGGGGCGACGCTACCCGTAGACGTTTCAGTTAGACGTTTCAGTCCTTGCGCCGCAGGGACTGGGTGACGACGCCCTGATGCAGGCGGTAGTTTCCGGCACGTCGATCGCCGAAGAAATCCTCCAGGGTTTGGCGCACCACGGGGAAGGCCAGGGTGTCCCAGGGCAGGTCCGTCTCGCTGAACAAGCGGGTCTCCAGGCTCTCGATCCCGGGGGAATATGCCGTGTTGAGCAGCCGGCTGCGAAAGATCAGATAAACCTGATTGATGTGCGGCAGGCTGTAGAGGCTGTAAAGAGCGCCGATCTCGACCTCCGCATTGGCCTCTTCACGGGTTTCGCGCGCCGCCGCCTGCATGGTGGTTTCGCCATTCTCCATAAAGCCCGCCGGCAGCGTCCACAGTCCGTAACGCGGCTCGATGGCGCGTCGACACAGCAGGATGCGGTCTTCCCACTCCGGGATGCAACCGACCACCATTTTCGGATTTTGATAGTGTACGGTCTGGCAGGCGTCACAGATGTGGCGCGGCAGATTGTCCCCCGGGGGTGTCCGCAGGGAGACGACGGCTCCGCAGTGGCTGCAATAGTTCATGGCGATTTACCGGAGGTGTGGCGGGGTGTAAGCGATGTAATACTACCATCCTTTTGTTGTGCCTGCCTGTGGGCGACGGCGGGAGGGTGTAGGTAAGACGTAGGGTGGATTAAGGCGCGATAGCGCCGAATCCACCTCGGCGGCACAGGCTCGGTAAGCGCCTGGTGGATACGCTGTGCTTTATCCACCCTACGAAATGCGGATTGGGGTGCGACGGGTGGGTGCAGCATACGGAAATCTGGAGCGGCTATAACTAAGGAGAAGGCGACAGGTACCGTTGGGGAGCGGAAGACCTGTCGCCAGCTATCCTGGTCAGGTCAGACCATGTCCTTGAGAGATTTCAGCGGAAGCACCTTTACAACGTTGCGCGCCGGTTTGGCCTTGAACATCACTTCTTCCTTAGTGAAGGGGTTGATACCTTTGCGGGCGGGGGTGGCGGGCTTACGAACCACTTTGACTTTCATCAAGCCGTAAATGTTGAATACACCGGGACCGCTTTTGAGATCGCGTTTGATCATGCCGGACAGCTCGTCGAACACGGCACTTACGTCCTTGCGTTTGAGGTCGGTCTTCTCGGCGATGAGTGAAAGCATTTCGGTTTTGGTGGTGGGTTTCTTTGTTGCTTTGCTTTTTGTTGCCATGAGTTGCTCCCAGTGGTGGTATGGTCAAGATGTTCGTCCTAAAATAGCATAAAAACAGGTAAAAATAGAAGTGTTCGCGTGCTGCAAAAAAGTTTTTTATTGCCCTTTGGTAGGGCGGACGATACGCATAGCTGCCCTCTGGTAGGGCGGGATGGAGCATAGGCTGGTGCAGGTATTTTTTTTCAGCGCCTGCTGTACCGCTGGTATGGTGTGGCGCGTAAAGAATACCGGCTAAGGAAATGAAATCAAACTGGTTTGCAGTTGACTAACGGTAACGACGGGGTGTCACTGGGGATTTGGCAGAAATAGTTTCAGCGCTAGTGTGCAGATCGGCATATGCGTATATTGGTGCGAGCTAATGGAGGAAAGTCTGTGGCGGAGAAGCGAACAACGACGGGACAGGGTGGAAGCCGGTTGGATGATGTGGTAGCGCGCGCCCGTGGCGAGCGCGACGATCGCCTGAAGGGTTATCGTGAGATGTCCCTGAAGCTGCATCCCTGGGTGTGTGGGCGCTGCGGTCGCGAGTTCACGCGGGAGAACCTGCACCTGCTTACGGTGCATCACAAGGACCACAATCACGACAACAATCCCCTGGACGGCAGCAACTGGGAGAATTTGTGCATTTATTGCCACGACAACGAGCATTCGCGCTACATCGATAATGCCGCGGGGGGATCCGGTCGGGGAGAAAACAAGGTCGCCAGCGCGACGCAAAAACCCTTTTCCAACCTCAAAGATCTGCTGAAACCAAAATAATTCGCGCAGGGTCCTCCTCGCCTTAAGGTTGTTGATTCCCGGAATTGTGCGGTGCGCCTGGGTGAGATCAGAGGCCCGTCGTGTTGGGTCACTGCCAGAGGCTATGTGCGTAGCATGCCCTATTTTTCTCCTTACGCCTGGTCGTGCACCACCCGCGTGGCGGCAGTAGAGTGTGAGTGCGGTTATCAGCCACTCACCCTGGCACCCGGGGTGTCGGGGGTATAGAGTGAGATTCCGTATACGCTGCATAAGGAGATGTCGTCATGGCAATCGCTATGCGTCTCAAGAACTATCTCGAGCAACAGGGTGTCGCCTACGAAGTGCTGACCCACCACCGCACCACCTCCAGCCTCGCGGCCGCCCAGGCGGCGAACGTTCCCGCAGGCAGCCTCGCCAAGCCGGTCATCCTCGAAGACGATCAGGGCTATGTAATGGCGGTGCTGCCCGCCAATTGCCGGTTGGCGTTGGGCAGCCTGCACCTGTTGTTGCACCGCCGGCTTGGCTTGGCCACGGAGCAGGCGGTGGCGGGTCTGTTCAAGGACTGCGAGCGGGGCGCGATACCGCCGGTGGGGCAGGCCTACGGATTGGAGGTGGTGGTGGATGACAGTCTCGCCCGTCAGCCGGATATTTATTTCGAAGGCGGCGATCATCGCGCCCTGCTGCACGTGCGGCATGCGGCCTTGGCGGGCCTGTTGCCCGGCGCCCGGCACGGCAATATCAGCCATCGGGTGATTTAGCCAGCTAGCCCGCAACCGGGGTGTCTGTGGTGCGGGCTGCATCATCCATAGCGCTCCTGCACCCCACGCTGTAGGCCGCCTGGCCACTGTCGCCCAGGTTTTTGTGGATTTTGCGCCGAGTCCCGGGTGCGCGCTGGGTCCCACGTGTTGACGCCAGACCCTGACAGGCTCCGGCGCTTTTTTCTCGAAACCCGGTGAATGCCCGGCTATTCCGCGTCTGCCTATGCGCTTGCCCGCCTATTCAGGCTATAATTCTCCCGTTTCTACTCCGCTCCCTGTCCCCCAACCGGTGGGCGGGTTCCGCGTGTTTTTGGAGGGTATGTATGCCGATTTATGAGTACGCCTGTCAGGCCTGTGGCCACGAATTCGAGGCCATTCAGAAATTCAGCGACGCCGCGTTGAGCGACTGCCCGAAGTGCGGCAAGTCGCCCCTGAAAAAGTTGATCTCCGCCGGGGGTTTTCAGTTGAAGGGCTCCGGCTGGTACGCCACGGACTTCAAGGGGGGTTCCAAGAAAAGCGATTCCTCCGGCGGTTCCGACTCCAGTTCGGGCTCTGATTCCGGTTCAGGTTCCGGCTCCGATTCCAGTTCGAGTGCCTGCGGCACCAAGGCGGGTGGTTGCGGCGGTGGAGGTGCCTGATGCAAGCCGTGTTGCCACCGACGAGCCCCGCATGAGTTGGAATAGAATGTCGCAACTGCGGCAGTATCTCATTGCCGGCCTGCTGGTGTGGTTGCCGATACTGGTGACGGTGCTCATCATCAAGTTCCTCATCGACCTGATGGACACCACTTTACTGCTGCTGCCGAGTGCGATTCAGCCAGAGAACCTGCTCGGTTTCAACATCCCCGGTCTCGGCGTGGTGTTGTCCGCCGTGGTGTTGTTGTCCACCGGCATGGTGGTGACCAACTTCATGGGACGCAACATGGTCAGCCTGTGGGAGCGCCTGCTGATGCGCATCCCCCTGGTGCGCCCCATCTATTCCGCCGCCAAGCAGTTGTCGGAGACCTTGTTCAGCGGTTCCGGCAAGTCGTTTCGCAAGGTGGTGCTGGTGGAGTATCCGCGCCCCGGTCTGTGGACCCTGGCGTTTCTCACCGGCGACGGCGTGAGTGAGGTGATCGAAAAAACCGGGCGCGACCTGGTGAATATTTTTGTACCGACCACGCCCAACCCCACGTCGGGTTTCTTTCTCATGGTGCCCTCGAAGGACCTCATCGAGCTCAGCATGAGTGTCGACGCCGGTATTAAACTGATCCTGTCCGCGGGGGCGGTGGGGCCGGACGATAAAAAGCCCGAGGTGGGGCCGCAGAACGGAAAGGCCGGTGCGGTGTAAGTCCGCCGTCACGCCGCGCGCGCAGAAAATATTTTTCAACATTCACGTCAGATCAAGGAATCAGTCATGCGCAGTCATTATTGCGGGAAGCTCGACACCGCCCTGGTGGGGCAGACCGTGCGGTTATGCGGATGGGCCAGCCGCCGCCGCGATCACGGTGGGGTGATCTTCGTCGATCTGCGCGACCGCAGTGGTTTGGCCCAGGTGGTGTTCGATCCGGACAATGCAACCGCCTTTGCCGTCGCCGAGGGCGTGCGCAGCGAGTACGTGTTGCGCGTCACCGGCACGGTGCGCAAGCGTCCCGCCGGCACCGAGAACCCGCACATGCCCACGGGCATGGTGGAGGTGGCGGTGCAGGCGGTGGAGGTATTGAACAAATCCGAGCCCCTGCCGTTCCAGCTGGACGACACCGACTTGGGCGAGACCGTGCGCCTCAAGTACCGTTATCTCGATCTCAGGCGTGAGGGCATGCGGCGCAATATTCTGCTGCGCCATCACTTGGTCAAGACCCTGCGGCGTTACCTGGAAGACCGCGACTTCGTCGAAATCGAAACCCCGGTGCTGACCAAGTCCACACCGGAAGGCGCGCGCGATTATCTCGTGCCGAGCCGCACCCATCCGGGACATTTCTTCGCCCTGCCGCAGTCGCCGCAGCTGTTCAAGCAGATGCTCATGGTGGCCGGTTTCGAGCGCTACTACCAGGTCACGCGTTGCTTCCGCGACGAGGACTTGCGTGCCGACCGTCAGCCGGAATTCACCCAGCTGGATATCGAGACCTCGTTCCTGGACGAGAACGGCATCATGGACATCATGGAAGACATGATGCGCAGCGCCTTCAAGACGGTGTTGAACGTCGAGCTGCCCAACCCGTTTCCGCGCATGACCTACGCCGAGTCGGTGAGCCGCTACGGTGTCGACCGGCCGGACCTGCGTATTCCATTGGAACTGGTGGACGTGGGCGATCTGATGAAAGGCGTGGAGTTCAAGGTGTTCTCCGGCCCGGCCAATAACCCCGGTGGTCGCGTCGCCGCCCTGCGCCTGCCCCAGGGCGAGAAGTTGTCACGCAAGGACATCGACGACTACACGACGTACGTCGCCAACTACGGCGCCAAGGGCTTGGCGTATATAAAAGTCAACGACATCGGCAAGGGACGCGAGGGCCTGCAGTCGCCGATCCTCAAGTTTTTGCCGGACGCGGTGATCGCCGCCATCCTGCAGCGTTGCGGCGCCGCCAGCGGCGACCTGATTTTCTTCGGCGCCGATAGCAAGAAGGTGGTGAATGACGCGTTGGGTGCATTGCGCCTCAAGCTCGGGCACGACCTGAAGCTGCTGGTGGGCGAGTGGCGGCCAGTCTGGGTGGTGGACTTCCCCATGTTCGAGTACGACGCCGAGGCCAAGCGTTGGGTGGCGTTGCACCACCCGTTCACCGCGCCCAAGGTGGGTGAGGAGGACAGCGTCGATATGGACCCGGCCAACGCCCTGTCGCGTGCCTATGACATGGTGTTGAACGGTTCCGAGATCGGTGGGGGTTCCGTGCGTATCCATCGTGAAGACGTGCAGGAGAAGGTGTTCGGTCTGCTGGGCATCGATCGGGCGGAGGCACGGGCGAAGTTCGGCTTTCTGCTGGACGCACTCAAGTTCGGTGCGCCGCCCCACGGCGGCATCGCCTTCGGTGTGGATCGCATCGCTGCCCTCATGGCCGGCGCCGATTCCATCCGCGACGTGATCGCCTTCCCCAAGACCCAGAAGGCCTCGTGCCTGCTGACCGAGGCACCGAGCGTGGTCGATGACGACCAGCTGCGCGACCTGCACATCAAACTGCGCAAACCCATCGATAAAGCGGAAGAACAGCCGGCGTAATGCGCAAGCAGGTTTGATACGGCAGGATACATTACGGCACGACAAAGCAAAGGTTAAGTATGACGGGCGAGCAGCGATACAAGCGTCCTGAGTCGGTTTTGGTGGTGGTGTATACCCGCGACGGCAAGGTCTTGCTGCTGCGGCGTGTCGACCACCCGGAGTTCTGGCAGTCCATCACCGGCAGTATGGAATGGGACGATGCCTCGCCGCTGGCCACGGCGGCGCGCGAACTGCGCGAGGAGACCGGCCTCGATGTCCCGCCAGGACAATTGCGCGATTGGCAGATCACTCAGTGCTACGTGCTGTTTCCCCAATGGCGCCACAAATATGCGCCTGGGGTGAGCGAAAACACCGAACATTTCTTCTCCCTCGAACTGCCGGCGGAAACCGCCATTCGTTTGAGCCCCAGCGAACATTCCGAATACCGCTGGGTGGCGTTTGCCGAGGCGGCAGCGCAGGTGTTTTCCTGGACCAATCGGGATGCCTTGCAGTTGCTAATGCAATCCCGGACGACCCCACCCGCCGCCACGGGTTCGGTGTGAGGCGCATTTTGAAATGCCTGCTGACCGATGCCCACGGATAAACCGCATCACGTTGTCCTGCTGAGCGGTCTGTGGCTGCCACGTTGGAGCCTGTGGTTGTTGGCTTGGCGCCTGCATCGTGGCGGATTCATCCCCCATCTTTTTGCCTACCGCCCCATGGCGCGTGATTTGCAGCAGAATGCCGCGGCCCTGCAGGATTTCCTGCGCACCCTGCCCAGCGGGACGGTGCATCTGGTGGCCTTCAGTCTGGGTGGATTGGTGGTGCGCAGCTTGTTTCATTTTTACCCGCAACAGGTGCCGGGACGTATCGTTACCCTGGGCACGCCCCATAACGGCAGTCTCGCCGCCACCCGGCTGGTGGTGTGCCACTGGAGCCGGTGGCTGGCGGGCAAAAGCCTGGCGGACCTGGTGGCCGGACGGCCCCAGTCCTGGGCGCTGCCGGCGCGCGAACTGGGTATCGTCGCCGGGAGTGTGAATCTGGGTCTCGGGCGCCTGGTGGTGCGACACACCGAGGTGGCGGACGGCACGGTGTCTTTAAGTGAAACCCGCTTGGCTGAGGCCACGGATTTCCTGCTGGTCCGGACCTCCCATTTCGGATTGCTGTTGTCCGCGTCGACGGCACAGGCGGTGTGCCGGTTCCTGCGTACCGGGCGTTTCAGCCCCTGAGGTCTGTGTCGTGCGGGCCTGCCCTCGGCTGGGCGGGAGCGTTACCGGGTGATACACTTTGGCCGGTTAATTTCCCGCAAAGAAGCCGTCCCCGACGGCAGTACTCAATAAGCGATCGATGAGGTTTTCCCATGGCTGGACACAGTAAATGGGCCAATATCCGCTTCCGCAAAGGCGCCCAGGATGCCAAGCGTGGCAAGATCTTCACCAAGCTGATCCGCGAGATCACCGTGGCGGCCCGCATGGGCGGCGGTGGCGACCCGGCCTACAATCCGCGCCTGCGCACCGCCATCGACAAGGCCCTGGATCAGAATATGACCCGCGACACCATCGACCGCGCGGTCAAGCGCGGCACCGGTGAGTTGGAAGGCGCCCACTACGAAGAAATCCGTTACGAAGGGTATGGCCCTGGCGGCGTGGCCCTCATGGTGGAGTGCACCACGGACAACCACACGCGCACCGTGGGCGAAGTGCGCCACGCCCTGAACAAGCACGGCGGCAACCTGGGCACGGACGGTTCCGTGGGGTATCTGTTCAAGAAGATCGGCGTGCTCAACTATCCGCCGGGCACCAGCGAAGACAAGATCATGGAAGCGGCCCTGGAGGCGGGTGCCGACGACGTGGTGACGGAGGCGGATGGTTCCATCGAAGTCATCACGGCAGCGGAGAGCTTCGCCGCGGTCAGTGCGGCCATGGCCAAGGCCGGCCTCAAGCCGGAACACGCGGAGATCACCCAGCGCGCCAACCTTGAGGTCGCGGTGACCGGCGATGATGCCTTGGGTCTGCTCAAACTGCTGGACGTGCTGGAAGACCTGGACGACGTGCAACAGGTCTATTCCAACGCGGACATTGCCGCGGACATCCTGGAGCAGCATGCCGGTTGACCGGCGTTGCGCAGCGTTACTTGTGTCGGGCGCCTGAGGCGTGCGCGTGCTCGGCATCGATCCCGGCTCGCGCCTGACTGGATTCGGTGTGGTGAATATTTTGAGTTCCGGCAAGATCACCTACATCGCCAGCGGCTGCGTGCGTGTCCCGGCGGGCGACTTGGCCGATCGCTTGAAAGTTATCTACGACGGCGTGGTTGAAGTGATCGACGCCTACCGGCCAGAGGTCATGGCGGTGGAGAAGGTGTTCATGGCGAAGAACGCCGATTCGGCCCTGAAGCTGGGCCAGGCACGCGCCGCCGCCATCATGGCGGGTGTTAATCTCTCCCTGCCAGTGGCGGAGTACACGGCGCTGCAGATCAAGCAGGCCCTGGTGGGCCGCGGCCACGCACAAAAAGATCAGGTCAAACACATGGTGAAGGTGTTGCTCAATCTCTCCGGCAATCCCCAGGCGGACGCCGCGGACGCCCTGGCATGCGCCATCTGCCATGGCCATCACGCCGTCACCTTGCGCAACGTGACTAGTGGCGCGCGCCGCCTGCGGGTGGTGCGATGATCGGTCGTCTCTCCGGCATCCTGCTGCACAAAGAACCCCCCTCCCTGCTCCTGGACGTGGGCGGCGTGGGTTACGAAATCGATGCCCCGATGTCGGCCTTCTATGAACTCCCCGCCACCGGCCAGAGCGTGACCTTATATACCCATCTGGTGGTGCGCGACGATGCGCATTTGTTATATGGATTTGTTCGCGATAGCCAGCGCCAGTTGTTTCGTCAACTGCTCAAGGTCAATGGCGTCGGCCCACGGGTGGCGTTGGCGATCCTCTCGGGCCTGACGGATCAGGAATTTACGCAGTGTGTGATGCGGGAGGACATCGCGCGCCTTATCAAGGTGCCGGGCATCGGCCGCAAGACGGCCGAGCGCCTCATCATCGACATGCGCGACAAGGTCGACCCCGGCCTATTGCAAAGCGGCGGCGCCACCCGTCCGGCGATGCTGGCGGCTGATCCGGTACAGGAGGCCATCAGCGCCTTGCTTGCATTAGGCTATAAGCCGCCGGAAGCCAGCCGCGCGGTGCAGAATATCCCGCCGGAGGGTTTGAGCAGTGAAGAGCTTATCCGTCAGGCGTTGAAGGGTATGGTGGGGGTGCGATGAGTGGAAATAAGGCTCAGCTTTCGCACACCCGTGTGCAAGACGCCACGCGATTGCGACTGGATTCCCTCTCCCTTGGGGAGAGGGTTAGGGTGAGGGGATCATGTCAGAAGTCCAAATGTCTGGCAGTGGCCCTCTCCCCATCCCTCTCCGTGCGGGTTTTGCCTCCCCGAAGGGGGCGGGGGGAGAGGGGGAGAGAGATGCTTTGCCTGCTGTGCGATCGGTTGAGCGTGGCCCTCTCCCCATCCCTCTCCCGGGGGGAGAGGGGGAGTTCGACAGGGGCGCTTGTTTACTATGATTGAAACCGACCGCCTGGTATCCGCTGTGAGCGAGGTGAACAGCCCCGAGGTCAGCCTCGAACGCAGCCTGCGTCCATTGCGTCTGGTGGACTATGTCGGTCAGCGCCAGATCCACGAACAAATGGAGGTGTTCATCGCCGCCGCGCGTAATCGCGCCGAGGCCCTCGATCACGTGTTGCTGTTCGGACCGCCGGGCCTCGGCAAGACCACCCTGGCGCATATCATCGCCCATGAGATGGGCGCCAATCTGCGTCAGACCTCCGGCCCGGTGCTGGAGCGCGCCGGCGATCTGGCGGCGCTGCTCACCAATCTGCAGCCGAACGATGTGTTGTTCATTGACGAGATCCATCGCCTCAGCCCGGTGGTGGAGGAAATACTGTATCCGGCCCTGGAGGATTACCAGCTCGATATTCTTATCGGCGAAGGTCCGGCGGCGCGTTCCATCAAGCTGGAGCTGCCGCCGTTCACCCTCATCGGCGCCACCACCCGCGCCGGCCTGCTGACCTCACCGTTGCGCGACCGCTTCGGCATCGTGCAGCGCCTGGAGTTTTACGATGACGCGGAGCTGGCGACGATCGTGCAGCGGTCCGCCGGTATCCTTAATATTCCGGCGGAGGCGGAGGGCATCCAGGCCATCGCGCGCCGCTCGCGTGGCACGCCACGTATCGCCAACCGCCTGTTGCGGCGCGCGCGGGATTACGCCGAGGTGA
>JAYUFH010000330.1:0-1534 GCA_043738765.1 Pseudomonadota bacterium
GGCACAGCTCGGGTTTCAGGTCCCCGGCCGTATCGATTTCATCGGCGGACACGAGGGCGATACGATAAAGCAGGGCCAGTTGCTGGCAAACCTCGATACACGCGAGACCGAGGCCCGTCTTGACCAATCACGTTACCAGGTAACTGTAATGGCGCTGCGCCTGGCGGAGGCGCGCCGGGATCTCGCTCGCAACAAGACCTTGCTGGTTGGTGGCGCTATCGTCCAGGAGGCCTACGATAAAAGCACGCTCGCCGTCAAGGTAACCAGCAACGAACACCATCAGGCGCAAGCAGCGGTGCGCGCCCTCGAGGCGGCATTGTCTAACATGGCCATACGCGCCAGTTTCGGCGGCATCATCAGCGTACGCCACCACGAACCTGGCGAAATCGTTGCCGCCGGTGCGCCGGTGTTGACGTTGATGAACCCGGACGATCGTTGGGTACGCATCTACATCCCCGAGAATCACATTGGCGCGGTACACCTTGGCCAAAAGACAACGATCAGCACCGACACCTGGCCGGGTAAACACTACTCTGGTACGGTGACCTATATCGCCAGCCAGGCGGAGTTCACGCCGAAAAACGTACAAACCGCCGAGGAGCGGGTGAAGCTGGTGTACGCGGTCAAGGTGCGTATCAGCGATGACGCAAAATTCGAACTGAAACCCGGCATGCCGGCGGACGTGCATCTGGAAGCGCCCGCTCCATGAATGACACCGTACCCGCCATTCAGGTGCAGGGCCTTTCCTGTCACTTCGGCGATATCCACGCTATCGATGACGTCAGCTTCACGATACATCCCGGAGAACTGTTTGGTCTGGTCGGCCCGGACGGTGCAGGCAAGACCACATTGTTGCGTATGCTCGCCGGTGTACTCAATCCCAATGGCGGCGATGCGGAATTCTATGGCGTCAGCGTGGTACGCGACGCCGAGGCAGTGAAGCAGGTGATCGCCTACATGCCACAGCGCTTTGGTCTGTATACCGACCTCAGCGTAATGGAAAATCTCGACTTCTATGCCGACCTGTACGGAGTCGCGCCAGCGCAACGGCGTGCGCGCCTCGAACGGCTGTTTCAGTTCTCCAACCTGGGGCCCTTCAAAGATCGTCTCGCGGGTGCGTTGTCCGGCGGCATGAAGCAGAAACTCGCCTTGTCCTGCGCGCTGATCCATACGCCTAAAATTCTGCTGCTCGACGAACCGACCTTCGGGGTGGATCCCATCTCACGTCGCGATCTCTGGCTTATCGTGCACGAAATGGTGGAAGAGGGCGTCACCGCCGTGGTGAGCACCGCTTACATGGATGAGGCGGAACGCTTCGACCGGGTGGCCCTGCTGCACGCGGGCCGTGTGCTGGCCCTGGATACGCCCACGGCCCTGCAACAGACATTGACCGGGGAGGTGCTGGTCGTCGAGGCCTCGGACCCGCACGCCGCACGCGACCTGCTCACGCACGACGCACGCGTACGCAGTGTGATGTTGTTCGGCGATAAGCTGCATGTAATCGTGACCTCCACGGACGTCGACGCGCCGGTAA
>JAYUFH010000331.1:0-1531 GCA_043738765.1 Pseudomonadota bacterium
CCTTGGTTTCTGGGAAAAGATGCAGAACGTGGAGTCGTTCGACAAAGACCGCGCGCTGCTCATCGATGACAGCCTGCCGGTGCTGCGCTCGGCCCACCATTATGGCATCGCGCAACTGCTGGCGATAAAAACCCCCGACTCGCAAGGACCGGAGAAAGACGCCGGCGAATTCCGTTGCCTCGGCAGTTTCCGCGAGATCATGCCCTAAGGATGTCTGGGGAGTACAGGAACTGGCTCCCGCTTCGGCTAAACAGTATCAGCCCTTGGCCTTCTTCTTGACCTTCGCCTCTTTCGGTTGCTCGAAGCGCGTGTCCCATTTCTTAAAGCGTTTGCGACAGTATTTCAGCAGATCGTCGTAACCTTCAAAAAGTATCTGAAAGTCCTTCTTCGACATGCCGTGGAACTCACAGTTGTCGTTGGAGTGGTCGCGACAGATCTGCGGCCGCGTCGCATAGATGCCGCAGCGCCCGTCGGACTGCAGGTGCAGGCAGGGATTGTTGATCAGCAGAAACCAGCCGTCGTCGTCCTTGAACAGCTGCATATTCTTATGCGATATCTGCCACAGCAACATATCGAAATCCGCCATGGAGCGCGGCGCGTCGATGTTCTGGGTGAGGTAGGTGCAGCAGGTGGAATTGGTGCAGTAACCGCATTTGTTTTCCGGGGTGAGCTTGATCCTGCCCAGGGGCTTGATGGGAATGACTGTGGTCATGGTGGGTTCCGTCGCGGGGCTTCGTTTAGGTGCGGTGGGCGGATTATACCGGCGTGGCGCGGGGAAAACGAGTCATCTGTCCGGATCGGGCACCGGCCCCGGGGCATGAGGGATTGACCCGATTTCTGGCATACTAGGCGCAAACAGACACACCGGAGGCGGCGTGAGACTTAGCGGAAAAGAGTTCAGATCCTGGGACAACAAATGCGTCACCTTGCTCGGCATGTCCGGGGTGGGCAAGACGCGCCTGGCCAACCTGCTGCGCCGCGGTAACTGGTTTCACTACTCCGGTGATTACCGCATCGGCACGCGTTACCTGGACGAACCTATCCTGGACAACATCAAAGGCCAGGCCATGCAGATCCCGTTTCTGCGCGACCTGCTGCGCTCCGACTCGATCTTCATCAGCAACAACATCACCGTCGACAATCTCAAGCCGGTGTCGAGTTTTCTCGGCAAGATCGGCAATCCCGAGCTTGGGGGCTTAAGCCACACGGAATTCAAGCACCGCCAGGAGCTGCACCGGGTGGCGGAGATCGCCGCCATGAAGGACGTGCCGGAATTCATCCGCAAGGCGCAGACCATCTATGGGTATCAGCACTTCGTCAACGACGCCGGCGGCAGCGTGTGCGAGCTGGGCGATGACGCGACGCTGCAGCTGCTGGCGGACCACACCCTGGTCCTCTACATCCAGGCCACGGCCAGCGACGAACGCGAGCTCATCCGCCGCGCCGAGCTCGACCCCAAGCCGCTGTATTACCGCGAGGCGTTTCTCGACCAGCAATTAACCATCTATATGACCGAGACCGGTGCGGCGTA
>JAYUFH010000332.1:0-1526 GCA_043738765.1 Pseudomonadota bacterium
AGGCTCTGGTTGCTCATGCCCGCGCCGGACGAGTCCGCAGCGCAGCAATTCTTGAACAGCCGGTCACGGCAACTGTTGGCCTCGCCTTTGAATACCTGCAGGTTGTCGGTATCGAAATAGACCCCGGCTTCTCGCGCTGCCTCCATGAAAGACATGGAACGCGCGAAGTCGCTGTCGTTGGTGTATCTCGTGTTGAAGCAGCTTCCCGCGAGGCAGAATACATTGGCGGGGCAGTTTGATGCCGTCACACTGGAGCTCGGCGCAACCGGGCACGTGTAAGTGTTTTCGGTAATTTCGCAGACCCCGGTGGCTGCGTTCATTTGCTGGCAGGTGGTGCCAGCCTGAGTACATCCGGCGGCCACCAGCGGAGCGCACTCATTCGAGCCCCCGCTCTGCGCGCAAGATAACGCCGTCTCGTAACGCCAACAGGCGCGCGTGACAGGGACGCCGTCCACTTCTTTGGTAGCCGGTCCCTCCACACAACGTGCCGCGGCGACCACCGCGCATCGACTACCGGTGCGCGAGGCTGGGCATTTGTCGTCCCACTGATCGGTCTGTGTCGTCGCAGTTCGCGGCCGGTCATAACTGAGAGTCATTTGGGGAATGGGGCCGTAGGCCGGATTGACCTGCCAACCACTGAGGGAACGCTGCGAATAGGCCGTCCAGTAAAAATACGGCAATGAGCCCGTGGCGTCGTAACCGAAGTAGGGCGAGTAGTTCGTGGCCGGCGCATAACACGTGAGCGTGTCCAGGGAGGTCACGAGGAAGCCGTCGTCACGTGACCCACTGGTGGTCACGATGTTGTTCCCGCTTTGCGTGCCCGCCGGGCAGGCGTCGTAGACCGCCAGGAAGGGACTCTCTGTCGTACAGGTCAAATCCCCCGCATCTCCTCCGCTGCCAGTGCAGCTTGTCCGAAAATCGTCGGCGACCATGGCGGTCAAGTGACATGCATCGCCAGTGCATTGGTTGTCCGCGACCCAAACTCCACTCCCGGGATAACCGCTGTAGGCCAGTGCGGCAACCTTCCGCGGAAACGTCAACGGCGTTGTCATATCGACATCGAAAAACACCTGCGGTGCGCCATTGCTCGTGATTCGAAAATGCTGCTGAGCAACTGGACGGTCCGGCACACACTGCACATCCAACCCAGTTGCTCCGGAGGCCGCGTGTGCGAACCAGTCACCTGGCGTGCAACTGCTGGTTCGGGTAATGGATACGGTCAATGTGCGTGCACAGGACCGCGAGTTGTTGCCGCTGTACTGGCGGCACACGCGGGTTTCAGAAGTGGGGTTGGAGACGGCGCCAACTTGGCAACCGGAGTAATAACTAGCGATGTCCTCCAGCGTCGTGGCCGGGTTACCCGCAGTACGTCGTGCGGCGATCACTGCTGGATCGTAGGGAGAGATCGCTTCGCGCGGGGTAATGGCGGAGGACATCGCACCACGTTGTGCCTGGCAAACCGGATCGTTGGGCGTCAATGCGCAGGCTGCGAGCTGGGCACTGGCCTGGCTTGAGAGGTTTGGGCG
>JAYUFH010000333.1:0-1525 GCA_043738765.1 Pseudomonadota bacterium
CGGCTCGGGTTTCCGCCGCAAGCGCGTGAGAATGGCGGCTCCACCTTCGATGCGCAGGTGCTCGTTGTCCGGGAATCCCGCATCGGCGTTGGTGGCAGCGCGATCCAGCGTGTCCTGCAACTCCTCGATGAATCGCTGAGACTCCACGGCAACACCCGCCCGTTCGCCATAGGACACCAGGGCGCGACGGGATTCCTCCTCGCTAAGCAGCTGATCCCGATAGTCACTATAGCGGTCACTGCCGGGGATGCACAGATCCCCTGATTTCAGGTCTTGCATAACGGCGGTCATGACACAGAGTTCAAAGGGACGGCGGAGGACCGTCACAACCCCATTCCGGTCTTTCTGGCTCGCCACCACGGACCCCCATTTCTCCGACACAAAGGAGAGATCGAGCCGTGTCACGTCGTGAAGGCTGCCGTCCTCGTGAGTCTCCTCACGCCGAACGCAGACTCTGTCATGGCGCTCTCGCTTGTGAGCCCGCACAAACGCAATGGCGTCCGTGGTGCTCGTGTCGGGCGACGTGGACGCTAGGTCGATGTGTTCCAGAAACTGGAACAAGGCCGCGCGTTGGTGGGAGTAGAACGTGGTGAGAAATGGGAGATGGTTTCGCCCTGCGGTGGCCTCATGCGCGTCGCATTGGGAGAGGATGCGGTCCCCCTGTTTGTCCAAGACACTCCCAATCGCCGCGAGGCGCTGCTCCGCGGTGCCATCGTGTTGGTACGCCAAGGTCACTTGGCGCAACGTCGAGACCAGCGCATCGGTGCGTTCCACCTGCTTCACATGGTGCTCACGCAGGGAGGTATACGCATGATTGTGCAGCCGCTGCACGAGCCGAATGTACATGTCGGCGACGTCGTCCAACGCGCGAGCCATTTGGACGAGCACCAGCGCAGTGGCCAGCGTCAGCCGCTTGGGTTCCGCGCAATCATGCATCGACGCCACATCGAGTGAGCGGGCATCGGCCGCAAATTGTTTGACCTTGACGTCGGGGATCCCATCACAGACATCGGCTCCAATGGCCAAGGCTCTCAGCCATGTCAGGTGATCGAGAAAGTCTCGGGTATGCTGCACGGTGGGGCGTTTGGGTTCATTCTTGAGCCGATCCCACAAGCTTTGCTGTCCCTGAGGGACGCGTGTCAGTAACGCGCGCAAGATGTCCTGGGCCACGGCTCCGAGGCGTGTGCAGATGAGCGCGTGGTATTCGCGATTGATCGTGGTGCGGGCCGCTCGGGCAGCACGTAATAACGTCGTGAAGGCCGGCAGCTCGAAGCGCTGGCGCACCAATTCTTCGATGGCGATGTTGACGATATCGGCGAGGTCGTCGTGCGTGCGTGCACCGTTGCGGCAGGCCATGACCATCGCCTGCTGGGATGCCGTGCCCCAGGCGATTACACCGACAAACTCCCGTACCAGCGGCATGTGTCGCGACGAACGGAGCTCGAATCGTATCGCAGCAGGTCGCCAGGCACGCCACCTGCCCCTGCCCATTCCGCACAATGGTGCCACAGCGGCGTGGGAACCT
>JAYUFH010000334.1:0-1525 GCA_043738765.1 Pseudomonadota bacterium
CCGCAAGAACCTGCTGCCGGTGCGCGATCGGATCGTGTTCTACAAGGACGGCCAGGAATTCCTGCCCGGCGTCACCGCACTCGCCGCCCCCGGCCACACCGTGGGCCACACCATGTTCATGGTGACATCGGCAGGCAAATCCTTTGCCTTCCTTGGCGACCTTACCCATCACGCGGTGCTGCTGCTCGAAAAGCCGCTGATGGAATTCTCCTACGACAGCGACCCCAAGCAGGCCGCACAGTCGCGGGTCCGGATGCTGAGCATGCTGGCCGCCAACAAGACGGCCGTGATGTCCTATCACTTCTGTAGATGGGATAATTTTTCAGCGGTCGCTCCGCGTGCACATCCGCCATGTTGACGATGCAACCGTTACTGCGCTTGAGATAGGGTGCCATCGCCTGGGAGAGAAAGAACGGCGCCTTCAGATTGGTCCCCAACAGATCGTCCCACTGTTGCTCCGTCGCCTGGCCCACGGGGGTGGGATAAAAACTCGAGGCATTGTTGAGCAGCACATCCAGGCGACCGAAGGCCTGGGCCGCACCCTGCGCCAGAATTTCCAAATGGCGATAGTCGAGTAAATCCCCCTGCAACAACGCGACCGAATCCGGCCGCTCGCGTTGCAGCTCCGTCTGTAATGCCAGCGCGTCGTCCTTCGAGGAGCGATAGTGGATCACCAGATTCATGCCGTTGGCATGCAGGTGGCGGCACACCGTAGCACCCACGCGGCGCGATCCGCCGGTAATAAAAACGACCTTGCCGTTTAATGAAGATGGTTGCATAGTTTTCCTCATGTATCCTGTCACGCCACGCACGACGGCGGTTACGCGCCACTTGAAAAATACGGGACGCTGTACTTGTGTGTGTCACAATACCGTTTTATAGCCACCGGGCCAACCCTCCGTCGCCATGACCTCCGACCCGCACCCACCATTTCGTTCCGCCCTGACGCACGCGCTGACCGCTACCCAGACCCTGCCCGAGCCTGACGCGGACGCGCGTGCCCACAGCGCTGCGTTGTGCCATCTGATCAAGAGCGAGATCGCCGTGGCCGGCGGACACATCGGCTTCGCGCACTTCATGCAGCTTGCCCTGTACGCGCCGGGCTTGGGTTATTACAGCGCCGGACTGCACAAGTTCGGCGCCGCCGGCGATTTTGTCACCGCCCCGGAACTCGGCACGTTGTTCGCCCGCTGTTTGGCGCAGCAATGCCTGCCGCTGTTGCAGGAACTGGGGGAGGCGGATCTGCTGGAGGTGGGCGCCGGCAGCGGCGCCCTGGCCACCGACTTACTGCTGGCGCTGGAATCCCACGGACAGCTGCCGCGTCACTATTACATCCTCGAAGTCAGCGCCGATCTGCGTGAGCGGCAGGCGCGCCAACTGCACGAGCGAGCGCCCCATCTCGCCGCGCGCGTGCACTGGTTGGACAGCCTGCCGGCGCAACCCCTGCGCGGTATCGTCCTGGCCAATGAGTTGCTCGACGCCATGCCGGTGGAGCGCTTCCGCATCGATGCGCAGGGTGGCGTAC
>JAYUFH010000335.1:0-1518 GCA_043738765.1 Pseudomonadota bacterium
GCTGGCCGAGGCCCTGGCCACCTTCGACCGCATCGTGCGCCTGAAGCCAGGCTTTGCCGAAGGCTGGAACAAGCGCGCCACGGTCTACTTTCTGCTGGATGACTACAACAAATCGCTGCAGGACTGCGACGAGGTCTTCAAGCGCAACCCGCGCCACTTTGGCGCGCTGTCGGGCGCCGGGCAGATGCATCTGCAGCGCGGGGACCTGCGCCGGGCGCTTGGCTTGTTCAAGCGCGCGCTGGAGGTCAACCCAAATCTGGAGGGGCCGGCGCAGATGGTCCCGTTGATCGAACAAAGGCTGCGCGAGGGTGAGCGAAATAGCATCTGAGCGAGCGGTTGTTGGCCCGAAATGAATTGGTAGCGGCCACTTCCTGGACGGCCAGCTTGGCGGCCAGCTGTACACCACAGAAGGCAGGCTCGTAGCTGCAATGACCACGTTAGAAGTGGGAGGGGAATGGAATGGACTGGAGTGTCAAGGTAACGGACTTGGCGATCATCGTCGCCACGCTGCTGGGCCCGGTATTCGCAGTGCAGGCTCAGGTATGGCTGGAGCGTGGCCGTGAACTTCAACGATGACGCATGAGGGTCTTCTTCACGCTCATGGCGGAAAGAAGGTCGATCTCTGGGGCGCATATCGACGCTCTCAATGCGGTGCCCCTTGAGTTTGCGGACCGCAAGGCGCCTCAGATCGACGAGATTCGGACGGCCTGGAAGGTCTACATCAACCATACTTGGAAGGATGTGGCCCAACCCTCCTGGGAACAGGATCGGCAACGTCTGTACAACGACCTGTTGATCAAGATGGGCAAGTTCCTGGGTTACAAGCTCGATTCGGTTGAGCTTGAAATGGAGCATTACTCGCCCACAGGCAAGGTGCGTGCAGCATCCGACGAGGAAACCATCCGGCAGCAACTGGCTCGCATCCTCAAGGGAGAAGCTGCGATGCCGATGGCAGTGCAAAGCATGCCTGCTGACCCAGAGATGGTTGCTCTTTGGAGGGGTGCGCTTTCCAAGCTCGACCAGTGGCTAGAGAAGCAAAACGGTGGCCCAGTAAGGCCCCGGACTTGACGATTCCACGCCACGACTCTTGGCGCCACTCTAAGCGGAGCCCCCGCATATTCGGGGGCTCTGTCCGCCACGCGGTTTAGTAGCTCGCTGTACTCATTGCAGGGCCCCACGGCATCGGCCAGTCGCTGGGGTTGCTTCCGATTCTCCTCGGCCTTGCGGCGTTCCAGGGCTGCCAACTGAGCACCAGGGGCAGCGAAGCAGTCAGCCAGCAGCGCGCGCACGACCTTGGCGAGGGCTGGCATCACAGTGGTTTTACACCGTCCGCGCTGCCGGCTGGTGCTAAGCCCGAGCTAAGTCGTTGTCATGGAGCTAAGTTCAGAAACAACAAGGGGATGCAGCCTTTCGGTGCAACCCCTTGGATGACTCTGGTGGAGACGAGGAGGATCGAACTCCTGACCTCTGCATTGCGAACGCAGCGCTCTCCCAGCTGAGCTACGCCCCCACGAACCG
>JAYUFH010000336.1:0-4101 GCA_043738765.1 Pseudomonadota bacterium
GCCTGGTCCATGCCTTGCAGCCGGCGGCTTCTTTGTCCTTTGCCGGCGCCACTCCGAATCGTACGTGTTCACGGGGTATGGCAAGAGCGCCTGGCACGACCCAGGCCGGCAATGATGGATGCGCTGTGGGCGGACGCTGACGTCCATCAGCCGGTAGGCACGGCGGCCAGCGACCGGGGGATCAAACTTGGCGACACGGTGTTGGCGATGGACGCGAGCATGGCGGCATGCATGAACTTTCACAGGTCCCCGTGAACACGTACCTCCGAATCGTCAGTTGAGGCCGGTCAGCCTGATCGAGTGAACCATGGCAAGTGTCGGATCAACATGCCGAGCACCGGTCAATTTCTCGCAGGGGCTGGGGTCGATTAAATCGTTGACGCCAGCCAGCCGATGCCACGCGGCCAAAGCCAAAGCGTGCATCCAGACAAACTCCAACCCCATCCAGTGCAGCGCTTCGTCAACAAAGGCCGGTTTCAGTACCAGGCCGTGGCCAGGGCCGGGCGCGATCCAGCCCTGTCGCATGCAGGCCTGCAAGAAGTTGCGCGCCGTGCTGCGTGACACCCCGGCGTGGTCGGCCAGTGCCTGCGGGATGGCCGTGGTCAGCGCCGTGCCATCGGGCTGCAGCTGCAGCCCGCGCATCAGGCTCAGGAACAGGTGGTAGCCTTTTTCATGATCGGTGATCCAGCGAATCGCAGGCAGGCCTTGATTGATTGAAAACCGGTCCTCCAGCAGCGCGGTGACTCGGTAGGTGAACAGCTCGCCGATGAAGCCTGGGCGCGCCACCATCGCCTCGGGCGTCACGGGCAGGGGCAGCAGCGTGCCGATGCCGTGCAGAAATCCGGCCACCCAACCTGCCATCGCGTCACGCAGCGCGGCGGTGGGCTCCAACGGCCTTCGTCGTGCGTCGCCTGGCCCCGGCGCAGATTGCAACAAGCCGCGCGCCCGGGCATGGCCGAGCATCGCTTTGACCCTCGACGGACTTGCCGTGACGAGGTCACAGCCAACTCGCCCATAGAACGTGATCAGTCTGCTCGACGTGATGCAGTCGGCTGGGTGGAGTGGGTCGCGCACATGGTCCATCCACAAACAAGCGACCAACATTGCATATCGCGCGTTGTCGCGCATGACTGTGGTCAGCACGGGGCTGGCGTCATAGGCCGCTTGCCAGCGAGTGGCGAAGTGACGTACCGCCGAAGCGAAGCCCGGTTGTGCGCGCAGCGCATCGGCGGCCGAACGCAGGCCGGGCAAGTCGAGCGTGCCTTTGCGCCAGCAGCTCGGGTGATGGCGCAGCCAGGGCACGGGGGATTCGATCGCATCAAGCATGCACGTCAACCTAGGGAATGCGGTTCAAGTTTGACAGGTGGCCTCTCGCAGGTCGCCTAAAAATACACCCGGAATCAACTCCGGGTTCCTGCCCCTGCCTCAAGTGACGGCGCCGTCCGGTTGATTGAATCAACGCCATGCCGTCGTGCTGTCTGTTCAACCCCCAAAGGGCGTCGCGCCCGTTCATTGAAGGAAACTGTCATGCGAACTTCCAAGCTTCAATCCGGCCGCCTGCTTGCCTTCGGCGCAGGCCTCGCCTTCGCGATGGGGGCGTCGCCGGTACAGGCAGCGTCGTATGTCGTCCAGCCCGTAGTTTTCCCGGGCGACACGGCTTTCACCCAACTGCTCGGCATCAACAATGCCGGCACCATTGCGGGCTTTCATGGCGCGGTGACAGCCCAAGGCTTCACGCTGACCCTGCCCAACACGTTCACGGGCCAGAACTTCCCGGGCTCGGCGATGAGCATGGTGACCGCGATCAATGGCGCAGGCAGCACCGCGGGCATCTTCCAGGACACTGCGGGCACCACCCACGGCTACACCTACATCGGCGGCACGTTCAAGACGGTCGATCAGTCGGGCACCGTGTTCAACCAGGCGCTGGGCATCAACAGTGCGAACACCACCGTCGGGTATTTCGCGCTCGACAAGGCGGCTGGCCAAGTCGGTCAGTCCGCGTACAGCCAATCGGGGGGCCTGTTCACCAGCATCAACGCGCTGCTGCCCGCGAATCAGAACAGCCAGGCGGTGGGAATCAACAACGCGGGCAACGTCGTCGGCTTTTACCTGCCGACCACGACGACCTCGATCGGTTTTCTCGATATTGGCGGCACGATCAGCACGCTCGACCCGTTCGGATCTGCGTTCACGCAAGCACTGGGCATCAGCAACAACGGCGAGGTCGTCGGCTTCTACGTTGATGCCAACAATGTCCAGCACGGCTACACCGAGATCGGCGGTACTTTTGCCAGCTTCGACCCGGCCGGCTCCATGAACACCACCATCAACGGCGTCAATGACAGCGGGCAGATCGTCGGTTTCTACACGGACGCCAACGACAACGTCATCGGCTTCGTCGGCACGCCAGCCGCGCCCGTGCCCGAGCCCGCAACGATCAGTCTGTTCGTCGCGGGGCTGCTCGGGTTGGGGGCTTCACGCTGCGGTCGTCGGGCGGGTCCTGCGCCGCGCGCATGAGCCGTTCGGGGCGGCCAAAGGCGAACGTTGCACGCCATCTGCTCGACGGAAGCATGAAAATGAAACGTAGATTCTTACTTGCGTTGATGTTTGTGGTAATCAGCCCATTGGCGCGCGCTGGCGGAATATCTTTTGTCGGCGCCCTCGATCATGGTAACCCGAACGACGTTTTCCTCGCCAGCTTTTCATTGGCGGCGGCTAGCACGGTGACCATTCAGACATGGAATTTCGGCGGTACTGTTGACGCACCGGGCGGGATCAATCTTTCCGGGAAAGTCATTACCGCCGGTGGCTTCGATCCTTACGTCTCGATTTTTGCGGGTACCGGACCGTCGGCGACCTTTCTTGCATCCAACGACGATGGCTTGTGTCCTCCAGGGCATGCCGCTCCTGTTTGTGCTGATTCGACGCTGGTGTCGGGCCTGCTGGCCACAGGTACTTACACGCTGGCGCTAACTCTCCCTTTCAACTATTCCTTCGCCGAAAATACTGGAGCTGGCTCGCTGGGAGACGGTTTCATTGCGCTCGATTCGAGCTTTAACGACGGTGCCTGTTCGGCTATTTGCAGCAATGCCTATGCGGTTGACATTAGCTCCGCAGCGCTTGTACCGGAACCGTCTTCCTCGCTGCTGCTGAGCGCCGGGGGGTTGATGTTGTACTTGTTCGTGCGCCGGCGCAGCAGGCTTGGTCGGGCTCAACGGCGCTAGTTTTCTCCAGACCAATGTGAGGAATCACCATGAACTACAGAGTTTGTCGTGCGTGCAGCGCGTTTGTCTTGGTTCTACTCAATCTCTTGTTCTCCCCTCTGGTAAATGCCCAAGGCAAAGCTGCATTGACACGGGACGTTGATCGCCCGACGGCACAACCTGTCAATGGCAAGTGCGAGACTGGAAGTATTCCAGGTTCCGGGTTCGGGAAATGTGCATTATTTAAAGTTCCCGCAGCCAAACGCCTGGTGGTAGAAACCATATCGTACATCGTATTTGTCGACTCACAGAGCAGACTGTTTCAAATTCTATTTGGGCAAGACGCTGGTTTTCCAACTATTTTCTTTGGACTTCCAAATACATTTGTCATTGCGCCAATGACGACCTTCGATGACGGCATCGTGCATTCATACGGTGGATCCCAGCCACTCGTTATATATATCGACGAAAATCAGACACTGGACGCTGGTTTTGTGACGGGCGGTGGCACTAATTTCACTCAAAGTTTTACGTTTAGCGGTTACCTGGTAGACAAGTGATTACGTCGTTATCTGCACCGTTTCGGTGCTTTCCAAGGTTCCTGCAACGCGCGCTGGCTTAGTCCCTGAAGTAAGTAGTCGAACCTGCAAAATCCCGCCAGCCCGCATGAATGCTGGCTTCGCGCATGAAATTCGACGGCGATTTCCCGCAGGTTCATATTCGCAGCTGTTTGATTCCTGGGGGATTCGTGGGCGCGGAGCCCGGCGCAGCAGGCTTGGCGCAGTGTGCGTCGCGGGCCACGGCTGCCGCCCTTGCCAAGGTTCACCCTCGACAACATGGCCGTCCAGGCCGCGTCGCGACGGCTTTCTACGATGTCCGCGCCTCAAAGCGAATT
>JAYUFH010000337.1:0-10849 GCA_043738765.1 Pseudomonadota bacterium
TCACCCAGGTGCGGCGCCAGGCACGCACGCATCAGCTGCTTACTCTCCTGCAACTGGCCTGGATCGGTGATGCATTCCGCCGCCAGCGCCAATAAGGTAGCGCCGTGCACCCGAGCGCCGTGCACCTCGGTCCCGCGTGCCGCCACCGGGCCGCGCTCGGGGATGTAATCATAGACCACCTCGGCGGCGATCGGTAAGTTCTCCGCCACGTCATGCTCCAGCACCAAGCCGTAACCCAGTTGCTGCAGCAGATCTTTTTCAAAGATCCGCAGGGTCTCGGCCAATGCGTCCGCGCCCTGTAGCCGCAACAAAGATAACACGTAGCGGTCATAGAGCAATTCGTGCGGATCGTGCCGATGCAGTACGCGCACCAGCAGTTCGTTCATGTACAGACCACAAAACAACGCCTCGCCGGTAAGGCCGATGGCACTGGCGTCGGCTTCCGCGCCGCTCAGCGTCGCCAACTCCCCTTTGCCACTCCAGTTGACCACGAGAGGTGAAAACGGGCTGAGTGTCGCGCGCAGCCCGGACTTGGGACGGCTGGCACCCCGTGCCACCAGGCCGATGCGGCCATGATGGCGCGAAAATATTTCCAGCAGCAGACTGGTTTCACGATAGCGTGTGGCGTGCAGTACGAAGGCGGCTTCCTGGTTGACACGCATGACTAGAGGTCGTCGCCGTACCCCAGGCTGCGGAGTGCGCGCGCATCGTCGGACCAGCCCTCACGCACCTTCACCCATAACCCGAGATAGACCTTGCTGGCAAACGCCTTCTGCATCGCCAGGCGCGCGTGCCGGCCGATCTCCTTCATGCGCTCGCCGTTCTTGCCGATGACGATGGCCTTCTGGCCGTCTTTTTCCACCCAGATAACCGCCTCGATGCG
This sequence comes from Pseudomonadota bacterium, assembly GCA_043738765.1. Classification (GTDB taxonomy): domain Bacteria; phylum Pseudomonadota; class Gammaproteobacteria; order Acidiferrobacterales; family UBA6901; genus JANNJF01. The sequence continues at coordinate 884 of JAYUFH010000337.1, forward strand.
GATGAGTTTGGGTTCCTGCTTGAACTCCTGTATCTCCACCGCCGTGGCATAGGGCACCTCCTTGCCGAGCAGGCGGAAAATCTGCTCGCGCACCAACTCCGCCGCCATGAAGCGGTCGTTGCGGTCGCTTAACTGATCCGGCGGGTAGTGTGGCGGGTGCACCGGCAGGTAGCGGCGGATAGTGGCTTCCAGGTCGGTCACGCCGGTGCCGGTCTGCGCCGAGACCGGAATGATCTCGGCGAAATTCATTTTCGCGCGCGACTGTTCGATCAACGGCAGCAGCCGGGTGGGGTCTTTCAGTTTGTCGATTTTGTTGATCACGAGGATGACCGGTGCGGTCTGGCGCTGGGCGTGCATCAGCGCCTGCCCGTCTTCGTCTTTCCAGCCGTTGGAAGTGATCAAGAGCAGGATGCAGTCGACCCCCTCGAGACTGCCGCTGGCGGCGCGGTTGAGGTAACGACTCATCATGCCACCTTCCGTCTTGTGCAGACCGGGGGTGTCGACATACATGACCTGTGCGTGCTCCTCGGTCTTGATGCCGATAATACGATGCCGTGTGGTCTGGGGCCGGCGCGAAGTGATGCTGACTTTCTGTCCGACCAGATGATTGAGGAGCGTGGATTTACCCGTGTTCGGACGACCTATCAGCGCCACGTAGCCACTCACGTATTCGTCACTCATGCGTGTGCCCCGTCAGCATGGCATAGGCGCGCGACGCCGCTTGTTGTTCCGCCGCGCGCCGACTGTTGCCTGCGCCACGCGCTGCCTGAGCCAGGCCGGGCACCTCGCACGCCACTATGAAGGTCTGCTGATGCGGTTCTCCGGTCATTTCCAGCACGCTGTAAGTGGGGGTAGCGAGGGCATGTTTTTGCAAATACTCCTGCAGTTGCGTTTTCGGATCCTTGTCCACGTGCCGCGGATCAATGTCCATCAGGGTATCGAGATAGAGATGCAGGATCACTGCACGTACTCCATCAAAACCCGATTCGATATAGACCGCCCCAAAAAGCGCCTCCAGGGCATCCGCCAGTATGGAATCCCGATCATAGCCGCCGCTTTTCAACTCACCACTGCCCAACTCCAGGCAGTTACCGATATCCAGATTGCGCGCCAGGCCCGCCAGGGTTTCCATGCGCACCAGGCGGGCGCGCAGTCGCGTCAGCTCACCCTCCGACAGATCGGAAAAATGTTCATACAGTGCCGCGGCAATGACAAAACTGAGAACGCTGTCGCCGAGAAATTCGAGGCGCTCGTAGTTGTCAGCGCCTTTGCTGCGATGCGTCAGGGCGCGTCGCAGGAGACCCTCGTCACGGAATGTATAGGCCAGACCGCGCTCAAGCACTGCATATCGATTCGGCAACGTTAGCGTGCCTCGGCGTTCTCGTCGAAAGTGAGGAGCGCGCTGATATTATAGGCAAGAGGCACCCGGACCTCGTAGGCGATGCGCAGTTTGGTGGAACGGCCGTCCGGTGATTTCGTGATGGTAAGATCGGTTTTCAGGTTGGCGCGCGAGACGTCGTCCACGTCAAACCGGCGTTGCAGGGCATCGACGATCTCTACCTTGCTCATGTTTGCCGCGTTCGGCTGCTTGACCACGTTCTCCAGGGCGGTTCGTACCTTGGCGTTTTCGATATACGGCGGCACCAACTTAAGGGTCAACAGGGTAAAGAATGCGATCAGGAACGCGACCAGGGCAAAACCCCAAAAGGTTACGCCGCTCTGCTTGTGCCGGTATTGCATCATTCTGCCTCCCAAATGAGTGAGTCGGTGGTTAGTTGACTGTCTTGCCGATCCGGCTCCAGTTCACGGGTCCGCCCTTCGGAATATCCCAGCTGAACCAGATCAAAAATGCCCTGCCGACGATGTTCTGCTCCGGTACGGTACCCCAGTATCGGCTGTCGTTGCTGCGATCACGGTTGTCGCCCATGACGAAATACTGATGCGGCGGAACGATAATATCCTTGGGCATCTGATCCGGTCCATCGCTCAGCAGGATGCTGTGCTTGATCCCATCGAGATTCTCCTGCATGCGCTTGGAGGTGATCTGCAGGTCGTTACCCTGGCTGTCTGTGCCTTCGCTGTAACTATAGTCATCCAGTGCGGTCTGCTCCATAAGCACATCGTTGATATAAAGTTTCTTGTCTTTATACACCACGTGATCGCCGGGTAGGCCGATGACACGCTTGATGAAGTTTTGTGACGGGTCGCCGGGAAAGCGGAATACCATGACATCGCCATGCTTAGGCTCGCCGATGTCGAGGACCTTCTTGTTGAGCACCGGCAACCGCAGTCCATAGGTATATTTATTGACCAGTATGAAATCGCCGATCAACAGGCTGGGTATCATGGAGCCGGACGGTATGCGGAACGGCTCGACCAGGAAGGATCGGAACAGAAACACCACCAGGATCACCGGGAAGAATGCGCGCGCGTATTCCACCAACAGCGATTCTTTATAAGCGTAGGCAACCTCATCCGCGCTCGCCCCCGCCTTGGTCTTCTGCTGCGCCGCGCGGGCGCGCGCCGGTTTTGCGAAAATTGCGTCTGCCGCCCAGATAAGGCCGGTGACACCCAATGCCAACAACATGATAAGCGCAAAATCCATAAGATTATTTCTCGTCTACACGTAGGGCCGCAAGAAACGCCTCTTGCGGAATTTCGACAGAACCGACTTGCTTCATGCGTTTTTTACCGGCCTTTTGTTTTTCCAGCAGTTTGCGTTTGCGCGAGGCGTCGCCGCCATAGCATTTGGCGGTGACATTCTTGCGCAACGCCTTCACGGTTTCACGCGCGATGATGCGTGCGCCAATGGCCGCCTGGATGGCGACATCGAACATCTGACGCGGTATCAACTCGCGCATGCGCTTCACCAGCTCCTGTCCACGGTGCTGGCATTGATCATGATGCACAATAAGCGAGAGGGCGTCCACCGCCTCGCCATTGATCAGTATGTCCATCTTGACCAGGTTGGATGTACGAAATTCGACGAACTCGTAGTCGAACGAGGCATAGCCGCGGCTGACGGATTTCAAACGGTCGAAAAAATCCATCACCACTTCATTCAGCGGCAACTCGTACGCCAGCATGACCTGGCGCCCGACATACTGCATGTTCTTCTGCGTACCGCGCTTCTCCATGCACAGCCCCATCACGGCGCCGACGTAATCCTGTGGCGTGAGGATATTGGCGCGGATGATCGGCTCGCGTGTCTCGATGATGGTGCTGGCATCCGGCAGCTTCGCCGGGTTTTCCACCTGCAGCACCTCGCCCTTGCTAGTGACCACCTCGTAGACCACCGTCGGCGCGGTGGTGATCAGGTTCAGGTCGTATTCACGCTCCAGTCGCTCCTGGATGATCTCCAAGTGCAGCATGCCGAGAAAACCACAACGGTAACCGAATCCCAGGGCCTGGGAGGTTTCCGGCTCGTAGTGCAGGGATGCATCGTTCAGGCTGAGTTTATCGAGGGCCGCACGGAACGCGTCATAGTCCGACGACTCCACTGGATACAGCCCGGCGAATACCCGCGGCTTGATTTCCTTGAATCCGGGCAACGCTGCACGCGCCTGATTGTTGGTATGAGTGATGGTGTCACCGACCCGGGCGCTGCGCACTTCCTTGATACCGGCCACGACATAACCCACTTCGCCGGCCGCCAGTTCGCCGGTCGGCGTGCGTTTGGGTGTGAAGATGCCGATCTGTTCAGCGTAGTAATCGCGCCCGGTCGCCATGAGACGGATCTTTTCCCCGCCACGCAGCGTGCCGTTGATCACGCGTACCAGCGAGACCGTGCCGAGATAGTTGTCGAACCAGGAATCGATGATGAGCGCCTGCAGTGGTGCCTGCGGGTCGCCACTGGGCGCCGGTATCTGGGTAATAATGCGTTCCAGAATATCCACCACACCGACGCCGGTCTTGGCGCTCACGCTCACCGCATCGGAGGCGTCGATACCGATGATGTCTTCGATTTCGGCGATCACCCGGGGTGCATCGGCCTGAGGCAGGTCGATCTTGTTGAGGACCGGCACAATCATCAGGTTGAGTTCCGCGGCGGTATAACAATTGGCCACCGTCTGCGCCTGCACGCCTTGTGCGGCATCCACTACCAGCAGCGCGCCCTCGCAGGCAGTCAGCGAACGCGACACTTCATAAGAAAAATCCACGTGCCCCGGTGTGTCGATGAGATTCAGGCGGTAAACCTGGCCAGCCAGAGACTTGTAGTCCAGCGCCACCGTCTGGGCCTTGATGGTGATGCCGCGCTCGCGCTCGATGTCCATGGAATCGAGCACCTGCTCCTCCATCTCACGCTCCGCCAAGCCGCCGCAGACTTGGATAAACCGGTCCGCCAGGGTGGATTTCCCGTGGTCGATGTGGGCTATAATGGAAAAATTCCGTATAAACCGCCGGTCCAAACCGCTCATTTCAAGTTCTCACAGTGACTGCCGACACCCGGATGCCAAACCAATAAATCGACCGGCCCAATTAAGTCGACAGGCCAATAACAAAAGGGCGCCACGGGCGCCCTTCTCGCTAGCCGCCTCCACCGTTCCGCGAACTGCCAGTGATACGGGGTAAGGCAAAGATGTCCAGGTTTCTTCAATTTCCAATCATATCATTGTTTCCCGCGGGACGCGCAAGGCGCGAGCCCACGATGCCAATGACTATTCCTTTACCCGAAGCGCTAGAAACAAGGCGGTCGCACCGCGCCTCACCAGTACCGGCAGGGGCCGGTCCTGAGGAGCGAGCGCCAGATAGGCATACAAGTTAGCGGCACTGCGCATCGGCCTGCTATCGATCTGCACGATCACATCGCCCTTGCGCAAGCCCGCGCGATATCCCGGACCATCGGCGACGGCCTCGACCATCACCCCATGCCTGATCCCCCGCTGTCTATATTGTTGCGGATTCAAATCGCGCAAGCTGAGTCCGAGCTGGGTGCCGTTTCCACTCGGCGGAGCGAATGGCGCCGGCGTTGCCACAATCACTTCCGGCAACTCGCCCACCATGAGCCAGGTATCCTGCAAGGTTCCGCCACGCATGACCACGAGACGAGCCCGCGTCCCGGGGGCTGTCTGACCCACCAGCGGAGCCAGATCCGACGACAAGGCGATGCTGTGGCCTTCGAACTCCACCACCACATCACCGACCTTCAGCTCGGACTTGGCCGCCGGACTGCCTGGCAGAATATCGGCGATCAGTGCGCCCATGGGTTTCTTCATACCCAAGGCCTGCGCCAGGTCGCGCGTCATTTCCTGTATGGTGACGCCGGCCCAGCCGCGGCGGAAATGGCCGTTGGCCTTCAACTCGCTGACTATCTGCATAGCCAGATCGATGGGTACGGCGAATGACAGGCCCATGAATCCCCCGGTACGGCTGTATATCTGGGCATTGATACCCACCACTTCGCCTTTCATGTTGAACAGCGGACCACCGGAATTTCCTGGATTGATCGCCACATCCGTCTGGATGAAGGGCACATAGCTTTCCTTGGGCAGGCTGCGCCGTTTGGCCGAAACGATACCGGACGTGGCGGAGTTCTCGAAGCCGAAGGGCGAACCGATGGCCAGCACCCAGTCCCCCACTCGTAGTTTGTCCGGCGCGCCGATGGCCAGCTTGGGCAGACCGGTCGCGTCGATCTTCAGCAACGCGATGTCGCTGCGTTGATCGGTGCCAACGATAGTCGCAATGAACTCGCGTCGGTCGGTCAACTTGACGATGATCTCTTTAGCGTTTTCCACCACGTGCGCGCAGGTAAGGATATAGCCATCGGAGGAAATGATGGATCCGGAGCCAAGGGATTTGCTGGCGTAATACTCCGGCGCGCCTTCTTCACCGAAATAGTGGTGGAAAAAATCATTGAACTGGCCAGTGTCCGGCTCTTCGGGCCCCTCTGTGCCGGCCAGCGGCGGGCGGCGCACAACCTGCGTGGTGCTGATGTTCACCACGCCCGGTCCATTGCTTTCCACCAGGCTGGAAAAATCCGGAAGGTTACGCTCCACCGCCTGACCCACGAAAGAGGTCAGCAGCAGAAGAAAGGCGAGAACCGACTGGGGTAGTGGATACATGGTTAATCTTGCACCGGGCAACCTGGTGGTTGTTTTAATTTTCAGCGGGGCGGGTTACATCAAGCCTGTCGATGGCGGTTCAAGGCATCGGCGCAATCGACTCGCCAATCAGATCCACGGTGATAATCGGGACCTCCCCCACCACCGTCACCTGGTGCGTGCCGATATTGAGACCGCGGGCATGCACCGCCCCGATGTGCATGACGTCGCTGGCGTCATTGGTGTCGGGTTGTTCACTGTCCAGCTTTTCCACAAAAACCGAAACCACCGCAAGACCGTCCGAATAAACCAAGTGCTCCACTGGTGCTTTGTGGTTCGGAATCATGCGTGTCATGTGCATGGAAAGCGAGAATCCCGGCGGCAGGCGCTTCACCTGCCACTCCTTGCTAGCGCTGGTTGAAATAGTGTTTTCCTTGTCCTCGCGATACCACACGTAACCCTTCGCCGCATCCCGAGGTTCAAACGCAGAGTCGGGCATGGCGCCACCCAATTCGATCGAGGTGAACATGAACTGTTCAATCACCTTGCCTTTGTCATCCACCAGATTCGCCTTGAGTAACAAGCCACTTTCCTTGTCTGCCCATAGTTGATAACCATAGCGATAACTGTCACGCGGGGAGATCGTTACCTCCTGCGCATTGCGATCGACCACCCGACCGGTCCGCCCCAGGGCAATGGCATAATTCTTATCGAGATTGCGCAAGGACTGCGGCAGTAAAGAAGGGAAACTACGTGCTTCGGCGCGGCGGTGCTCCACCACGACGGTATTTTCGTCCGGCAGATAACAACGTACCTCCTGATTGGTGCGGATTACTTCGCGCGCCGCGCCATTCAGCGACAGCAGGCGTTCGCGCACCACTCCGCCCTGAACATTGCGCATTATACGCATGCTCTCAAGCTGATCACCATGCTGATAGACGAATGAACCGGAATAATTAAGGGTGTGCGCCGCCTGATTCATTTTCATCAGCCAGGCACGCGCGTCCTCTGCGGCATGCGCGGCCGGGGTCAATATCAGCAGAAAAAACGCCAGGGGGCGATAGGACAAGCTGCTGCGTCTCATTTATCGCCGTTTTGCGGTTTGCTGTTGCCGTAACCGACGATGCGTACGTAAGACATCATGCCGTTCATGCCCGCATTGGGCGTGAACTCGCTGTGTTCGACCAAGTAGGAGTTGAGCGTGCCTTGGCGCGGTGTTTTCACGAGTTTTGCCGGCCCTGCTACAGCGACCAGCGCCGGTGATTTCTGTAGTGCGATGCTTGACTCGGGGGCGTTAGACAGGGACGACGGCTGGAGCGTGAAAATCGCCACCACCGCCACCGATGCAGCGATGCCCAGGCCGGCCGCGGCGCGCGCGTAGCGCGGAAGACGGAATGACCTGCCGGCGGGATGTGCCGCGTCCGGCTGAACTGCCCGAATACTTTCCGCCACCCTGTCCGCCATGTTCGGGCTGACCATGACCTCCAGCTCGTTACGCATGGCGGCGCGCATTAGATGATAGCGTTCCCAGACTCCATGCATTTCCCGGTCGTCTTGCATCGCCTTCATCAACCGGTGATGCTCTAAATCATTCAGCTCTTCATCGAGCAATTCAGAAATTTTTTCTTTCATCTTCGTGCCGTCCTGCTGCCTGCCGTCATTCGAAATCATTCACCATCGTCTGATGGCCTGCAGGGACAAAAATTCCCGCCACCACCACCCAACCAAGCCCGTCAACCTTCCAACAGCGGGCGCAATTCCTGATCGATCGCCTCGCGCGCACGGAAGATGCGTGAGCGCACCGTTCCGATAGGACAGTCCATCACCGAGGCAATCTCTTCGTAACTCAACCCGTCGATTTCGCGTAGCACGATGGCGGTGCGTAAATCATCCGGCAGGTTCTCCATGGCTCTTTGCACCGTCGCGGCGATCTCCGCCGTCAACATGTGTCGCTCGGGCGTCATGTTGTCGCGCAGGCTTACGCCGGCGTCGGTAAGCTCGGCCTCATCGGCATCCACATCCGTGGTGGGCGGGCGGCGCCCCTGCGACACCAGATAATTCTTCGCCGTGTTGATGGCAATCCGGTATAGCCAAGTATAGAAGGCGCTGTCGCCCCGGAACCCGCCGATGGCACGGTAGGCTTTAATAAAAGCCTCCTGGGTCACGTCTTCGACCTCGGACCGGTCAGACACGAAGCGCGACACCAGCTTGGCGATTCGGTGCTGGTACTTTCTGACCAGAAGATCAAAAGCGGATTTATCGCCCTTCTGTACCCGCACCACCAATTCTTGATCGACGTTGCGCTCGACCATGCGGGACATTCCCCTTACTTTGGAGGTCGACGGCGTACGTCTCCCCATTAAAGACCATAACCGGAAAATTAAGTTCGCCTTGAGGCAGTAATCATGGTTATAGTTTTTCTGACCCCCCGGGTACTGGGCCCTAACCAACATGAACGATTACATTTAGCGAATAATTGCAGGATAATAACCCAAAAAACGCGATGCCGTTCCCTCTCACCGGTATTTAATTGCAACCATGTCGATCATACCCCAGAAACTCCTCGACACCGCCGACGTACTGGTGGTGGGGGGCGGACTCGCCGGCCTGAGCCTGGCCCTGCGCCTGGCGGAAAACGCCCGGGTCACCCTGCTCGCCAAGGCGGACTTGCCCCAGGGCTCCAGCCTCTATGCTCAGGGGGGTGTGGCGGCGGTCTTGAATGAAACCGACTCTTACGAAAACCACATCCAGGACACCCTGACCGCCGGGGCCGGACTATGCCATGAGGACACCGTTGAGCATGTGGTGCGCCATGGGCCATCGGCCATACGCTGGCTCATCGACCAGGGCGTGCCCTTTACCGTCGAGACCGGGGTCGACGGCCATCCCCAGTATCACCTGACACGGGAAGGTGGACACAGCCACCGGCGGGTGGTGCACGCCGCGGATGCCACTGGACGCGCCATGGAGACCACCCTCGAGACATTGGTCCGGCGCCATCCCAATATCCGCCTGTACGAACATCACATTGCCGTGGATCTGATCACTCGGCAGAAACTCGGGCACGCGGACGACAATCGCTGTCTCGGCGTTTATGCCCTGAACAAAATCACCGGGCTAGTGGGGGTGTTCAGCGCGCGCGTCGTGGTGCTGGCCACCGGCGGCGCCTCCAAGGTGTACCTCTTTACCACCAACCCGGATACCTCTACGGGTGACGGTATCGCCATGGCCTGGCGCGCCGGCTGCCGTGTGGCCAACATGGAATTCATGCAGTTCCACCCCACCTGTCTGTATCACCCCCGAGCCAAATCCTTCCTGATTTCAGAAGCGGTGCGCGGTGAAGGCGGGCGTCTGTTGTTGCCCAACGGCACACCCTTCATGCAGGACCACGACCCACGGGGCGAACTGGCATCGCGTGACGTGGTGGCCCGCGCCATCGACTATGAAATGAAACGCCACGGTCTCGACTGCGTGTATCTCGATATCAGTCATAAACCGGCGGATTTCATCATCGAGCACTTCCCCAATATTCACCGCCGCTGCCTGGAGTATGGCTTTGACATGACACGCCAGTCACTGCCAGTAGTGCCGGCGGCGCACTATACCTGCGGCGGCGTGATCACCGACCTGAACGGCCAGACCGACCTGCACGGGTTGTATGCCATCGGCGAATGCGCCCACACCGGTCTGCATGGCGCCAACCGGCTGGCCAGCAACTCACTGCTCGAGTGCGTGGTCTTCGCCGAGGCCGCCGCGACGGATATCCTGGCGCACCTGGCCGCCGCACCACCGGCGGAAACCGTGTTGCGGGCGTGGGATGAAAGTCGCGTGTCCGATGCGGATGAGCTGGTGGTGGTGTCGCACAACTGGAAAGAGCTGCGTAGCTTCATGTGGGATTATGTCGGCATCGTGCGCACCAACAAAC
>JAYUFH010000338.1:0-4091 GCA_043738765.1 Pseudomonadota bacterium
GCGCCGGTGTGGGCGGCGTGTCGGCCACACCCTTCGTTGCGGCAACCGCCGTGGCCGCCACGCCCGTGTCCGCGCCGCCGAGCGTTACAACACCAGCAACCCCGACCCTGGCGCGTGGCGTCGTCGACTCCGTGGGCATCAGCGGGATGAATTGGGACACCCTGGCGCAGACGGTGTCCGGCTGCACCCGTTGCGATCTCCATCAGACCCGCAGCCGGACGGTTTTCGGTGCCGGCTCGCGCAATACACCATGGCTGTTCGTGGGGGAGGCGCCGGGCGCGGAGGAGGATAGGCAGGGCGAGCCTTTTGTCGGCCCCGCCGGCCAGCTGCTCAACGCCATGCTGTTTGCCCTGGGGCTCAAGCGCGATGAGGTCTACATCGCCAACGTGCTCAAGTGTCGTCCACCCAATAACCGTGATCCCCTGCCGCAGGAAGTGGCCTGTTGCGAACCGTTCCTGTTGCGTCAGATCGAGTTGTTGCAGCCGCGCGTTATCGTTGCCCTGGGTCGGCACGCGGCCCATAGCCTCTTAAAGAGCGACCTGCCCCTCGGCAGGTTGCGCGCGAACCTGCATGCCTATCACGGCATTCCCCTGGTGGCGACTTATCATCCCGCCTACCTGTTGCGCACCCCTGGCGACAAGCGCAAGACCTGGGAAGATCTGTGCCGGGCGCGCGCTATTGTTCAGGCGGGTGCATGAGTGCCTTGGCGTCCAGTGCCGTGCCAAGGCTGCGGCCCATGTGTGAAGAAGACCTTGTCCAGGTGATCGACATCGAGCTTGTGGCGTATGACTTTCCCTGGACCCTCGGCATCTTCCGCGATTGTCTGCGCTATGGCTACACCTGCATGGTATTTGAAAGCGACGAAGACCTGCTGGGTTACGGCATACTCTCCGTCGGTGCCGGTGAATGCCATCTGCTGAATATCTGTATTGCACCCGCCTTCCAGGGGCGGGGCCATGGCGCTCAGATGATTGAAGGACTGCTGGAATTGGCGCGCACGCAGGCGGCGCGCATGGCATTTCTCGAGGTTCGGGCCTCGAATACGGCGGCTTATCGCGTGTATACAAAACTGGGTTTTAACGAGCTGGGTGTGCGCAAGAATTATTATCCCGCGCATAACGGGCGCGAAGATGCCATCCTGCTGGCACGGGAGCTTTAGACCTAGCGCATTAAAAAATACCACGCAAGCAGACGTAGGGTGGGCGATGCCCACCCTACAAAAAACAGGCGGTATAATGGTTTTTGTTCACTATGGGTTAATGAATTGGCCAGACGCAATCATCCAGTGTTCCAAGGCAAGATCATCACGGTGAGCGTGGAGTCCGCCCAGTTGCCGGATGGGCGCAGTTGTGAGATTGAGGTGGTGCGTCATCCAGGGGGAGCCGCCGCCGTGGCCCTCGACAGCTCGGGGCGCGTTTGTCTGATACGTCAGTATCGCCCTGCGATGCAGGCGTGGATGTGGGAAATACCCGCCGGCAAACTTGATCTCGGGGAGTCTCCCTTGTCCACCGCGCAGCGCGAGTTGGAGGAGGAGGCGGGGCTGGTGGCACGCCACTGGAGCGAGTTGGGTTCGATGATCAGTTCACCGGGAGTGTTCACTGAAGTGGTGCATCTGTTCTTCGCGCGCGAGCTGGAACACGTGGCCCGCCAGACGGAAGAGCACGAGATCATCGAGGTGCATTGGGTGACCCTGGACGAGGCGCTGGCGCGAGCCACCGGCGGTGACATACGGGATGCCAAGACGGTGATTGGTTTGTATCGCGCGCAGCAGATGCGGGTGAATGGCGCGGTGTAATGCCCCGGTGAGCTAAAGCCGTTAGCAAGTGCCATCACGCTGTAACGTGCGCAGGGCACATCCCACCACTCAAACGGCGGTTGACCGCCGCACTCCACGCAACAAACTAGATACCTATACCATCGATGGTCCAACTGCTGCCGCCGGGGACTGCCTCGGGGTGGCGTTGACGCATGAGTTCCTCGATTTCACCATGTCGGCGACGCGGTACGTCCACCAGCAGGACAATGTCACCGTGCGCCAGGGCGCCACGGAACTCATCGAGATGCGCATCCGGAACCTGACTCGCAAACAGCGTTCCGCCGATAAAGGTCAGGAGCACCACCGCCAAGGCCAGCAGCGATAAGGCGGTAATGCCGGTGTAGATGCCTGTCAACAGGGCGAGCAACCCCAGTGCAAACAGCACGAGATTGCTGCGCCACGCGATATTCTCCATGCGCCACGCCCGATCGCGTCGCTGCGGGGCCGTGGCCGGCGGCAGCGTGCCGAGATCGATATCGGTGCGCGCCAGCGCGTGGACATGGTCCTGGTCAATGCCCGCGTGTTTGAGATCGATAAAAGCCTGGTGTGCCTGATGCTTGCTTGAGAAAATGAAATAGAGTCTTCTGCCCATGGCAATCTCCTTAATGGGATACAGCGGATGAACGAAGATAGTTAGGGAAAGAGCGGGTTCATCCTAACTAAAGAAGGGTAGGTCATTAGCTGCATTGCGTGGATGAGCTTACTACTAAGACCAGAGAACTCAACGCTGCATTCTGTAAGGAAATCGCGGCTGTGGCGGGATGCCTGGTCGCCGGAGACTATGTGGTCTAGGGTACGGACAGCGAGTGGTTGACGCAAAGTGGCATGATACCGGCGTTCAGCCAGTGCTACAGCCGGCTGGTGGCCTGCTCGGAGGTGTTGCGGCTATCGTCCTGCCCGAATCCAGTGTCATCGTAGGCCAACAGGCGTGGCCTGCCGCCGATGACAGTGCGCAGCAGTACTTTGCGCCCCCATAGGCGGTGTACATAGGCCAGGGTTTTTTCGACATACTCGAGATGCAGGTCGCGTCCATCGTGTTCGTGCTCCAGCAGCATCTCGCGGTTGTGGGAGAAGTCGGCATCCAGGATGCGGATAACCGGCATAGACGCCATACCGACACTCTTGAGCAGGCTGTTTTTCACATTCTCCCAGTGTTCCTCGTCCGCGACAGCGGTCACCACGTGTTCGTTCTGTTGCCGTTGGTATTCGAACATGTCGAGGTCACGCATCAGTTGCTCGGTCAGAAAGCGCCGCAGAAACGAACTATCGCGGTCGGTTTCGCGCACCTCGAAGATCTTTTGCATGCCGGACTTATCCGGTGTTCCGTATTGGTTGATCTCCGCCGCGCTGGCGTTGTCATAATGCCGCAGGATGTCATGCCACACGCTGAAACCGAGATGATACGGGTTGATCTCGCCACGATGCGGACGTATCACCTGGTTGTGGTGGACCAGAAATTCGAAGTGCATATCCTCGGGAAGATCCAGGCTGTTCATGATGCGGTGATGCCAGAAGCTCGCCCAGCCCTCGTTCATGATCTTGGTCTCGATCTGGGGTATAAAATACTGTGCCTCTTCATGCACGATATGCAGAAGGTCTTTCTGCCACTCGGTCAGATACGGGTTGTGCTCGGCGATAAACAACAGCAGGTCTTCCTCCGGTTCCAGCGGCAGCCGCTTGAGATCGGGCGGGGTGTATGTCTGGGGTTTATGTATTTTATGGTAGGGGTCGTGGCGCGGTTGCGCAGCATCCTCCACGCGCGCCTGTTGATCGCTGTGGGATAGTTTGCGGATGGCGGCGTGCCGCCGGCACTGCAACGACAAGGCGTGCGCGGCGTCGAGTATCTGCTCAACGGCGCTCAGGCCGATTGCGGGATTCTCGATGTAGCCGCGTATGCGGTCGGCGCGCAACTTGAAGTTGCTGACAGTCAACTCCGGTCGCGTGGCGCGGAACGTGAAGTTGTTGTGAAAGAAATCGTTATGTCCATACACGTGGGCAATGGTCAGCACCTGCAGGCAGAGTGAGTTACCGCGCATCAGGTAAGCGAGGGACGGGTTGGCGTTGATCACCATTTCGTAGGGCAGTCCGGACACCCCGTAGTCGTACAGTGTCTTGAGCTTTTCGTAAGACTTTCCGTAGGACCAGTGCGGATAGTGTGCCGGCATGCCGTGGTACGCCATATAGCCGAGCATTTGTTCGTGGTCGCAGACCTCGAACTCCTGTGAGCAGCACGTCAGGCCGAACTCCTGTACTTTCTCGCGGATGCGCGCGTCCC
>JAYUFH010000339.1:0-1512 GCA_043738765.1 Pseudomonadota bacterium
TATGGGCTTTGGGGTCTGGTGATGGACACGACGACACCACTGGATGGCCCGACCCACGCTCAGATCGCACCACTTCCGGCCGCCTCCCACCCCAGCATCGTGCCACGGCTTGCACCACCCCTTCCTGCTGCCACGGCAGACGACAAGAGCACCAACACGATGCGCCTGTTGTATATCGCGCTGATCATCGCCTCCATGCTGATGATGATCACCAGCACGGTTAACCTGTACATGCGTTCGGTGCGATACGTTCGCCACGATATCGAATCCCTGGTGCGCATGTTCCACGATATCCATGACGGACATATCCGCGTTGATTATCCCATGCTACTGCGGGAGTTCTCCGGCGTCTTCCGCTTCCTGCGCAGCTCCGGTACCCAGATGATGGAGGAAAAACGTCATTTCAAGGAAATGGGTCTGATCGACCATCTGTCACAACTGAACAACCGCCGCCACTTCGAAAAACGACTGGAAGACCTGTATAACAACTCGAAGGTCAACGGCCCATCATCGGTGCTCATCATCGACGTCGATCACTTCAAGCGGGTCAACGACGAACACGGACACGACGTGGGCGATGCGCTTATTGTCGGATTCGCCGAGGCGATGCGCAAAGTGGTGCGCAAAACCGACATCCTGGCACGCCTCGGCGGCGATGAGTTCTGTGTGATTTATACCTACACCGGATTGGATAAGGCGCGCGACCTGGTCGATCGCCTGCGCCGCGACCTGCCGCGGCACATTCCGTTGCCCAAGGGCGTAGTACATGCCCTGCGCTGGACCGGGGGCTTAAGTGCCATGCACAGCGGCGACAAAAAATTCGACGACGTCCTGTGGCGCGCCGATCAGGCATTGCTTGAGGCCAAGGAAAGCGGCCGCAACAACACCCGCGTGTACCCCAACCCCAAACTGGTTGGCAAAAAAAGGTTGCAGCAAGTCAGCTAGCAAGCCATCCGATACATTTACCGCTATAAAAATCTTCGTTATAAAAACTTTTAAGTCGAGCCCGGCCGCATCGAGGGGCCGCATCGGCTCGATGGCAAAGGATCGTGCACACACGGCGATGCTCCCGCGTTCCTGGCCATGGCGCGCGTTCCCTAACAGCAGCTCGCACCACTACTGCGCCTGGTCACCGTGGAGCACGGCGCCGGACATTTCGAGCCGCAGCGCAAATAAAACCCCGCAGGTAACCGGCGCCGGCCGTAGGAAATTATTCGTCTATGTGTTCCAACGTACTGTGAGCCTCGCGTGCAAGGTCTATAAATGCGCTCTCGATAGGTGGCCTCACAGCCGGTTGATCCAGCGTTAGTTTGGGGAAGACCGGCATTGAGACTTCACTATCGTCCTGAAGGAAGAATCCCAACGCCGTGACTCCGGTGCGATGCATCGGAATACACACCCGCTGCGGATTCTGCCTTAACCCCTGAAATTCTATAAAAGGAAACTCATCATGAATCAATTCCAGAAGTATCTCTCTACGTGTTTGCTGGCGACCGCCACGTTGCTTGGCAG
>JAYUFH010000340.1:0-1512 GCA_043738765.1 Pseudomonadota bacterium
GCTGTGCGCTCCGGCCTGGCGGAAATGGCCAGCGGAGAATGGAACGCGGGTGCCATTCACGATCTGATCGCCAAAGTAGCCCATCGCTACGGCGTGGGCCTGGGAAAAGTGGCGCAGCCCTTGCGAGTGGCGCTGACGGGTTCCACGATTTCACCGCCGATCGATGTGACCGTGGCGCTGCTCGAGCCGATCGCTGTCCTGCAGCGACTGGATCGCGCGTTGGCCAGCGTCGCTTTGGCGACAGGCCTGCTTTAACCAACGGTCTTGCTACCGATATTGGAAAGTTCGCCTTCCACTCCAGCCGTGTTGTAAGCACTGATGCCGAAATACCAGGTGCCGGGCAGCAGATTATTCACGACGTACGAAGTAGCACTGGAATCGGTCACATCGATGATCGTGCCTAAGGCACTGGGGTCGGTGCCGACATGGATGTGATAGCCGGAAATGTTGGTCAGTGGCGAGCCGTCGGTGTTCTGGCTGGGCGCTTGCCAACTGAGCTCGGCGCTGGCGTTGGCAGTGGCACTGGCGCCGGTGGTCGACGACGCGCCCGCTGTTCCAGGGACTTTGCAAGCCGTTACAAGCGCGACGCACAGGAACATGGCAGCAAGATATTTGAGGCAGTTCATGGATTGCAT
Organism: Pseudomonadota bacterium; assembly: GCA_043738765.1. Lineage (GTDB taxonomy): Bacteria > Pseudomonadota > Gammaproteobacteria > Acidiferrobacterales > UBA6901 > JANNJF01. The sequence goes on from JAYUFH010000340.1 coordinate 636, forward strand.
CATCATTAGCTCTCCAGCATCAGGTGTTCGCGACAGAGATTAAAAGCACGCCGCTGTTCGCGAAACCTGTCGCTGTGGGCGCACGTCGCTCTGCGGCGACCCGTGGATTTGGTCACCCTTTTCAGGAACCCCATTGCGGCTAAAAAGCCCGGCGCATTGCGCGCGCCGCCTGGGCGAAAGATTCAAGATATGTGTGGATTAGCCGGTTACGTTGATCGCAGCGGCAAAGTGGCGCAGAGCCAAGCGGTGCTCGAGCGCATGATGCATATGCTCAAGCACCGCGGCCCGGATGGCTTTGGCTTTCACGCCGCTCCGGCCAGCGCACCGCAGCATTATTCGCTGGTCTTCTGCAACCCACCGTACCTCGCCACGACGCACGCCAAACAGATGCCTATTGCGGTGGGGGGCTGGAGCCGATCGCCATGTTCGACGGAGGCCCCCCAAACCCTGCTGGCGGGCGGTTGGCTGTGCTTTGAAATTGGCGCCGGGCAGCACGCCCTGGTCCAGACCCGCATCGCACAAAATGTGGGATATCGGGATCTACGCCCTGGTTACGACAGGCATGGGGCGGTTCGTGCCTTTCAGGTGACATGGGATTAAGGTACCAAACACACATAACTCCTTGACACAGCGGCACTGTTTGCTTACCGTTCCGCCCCCTTGGAAGGGGCCATAGCTCAGCTGGGAGAGCGCTTGCATGGCATGCAAGAGGTCGGCGGTTCGATCCCGCCTGGCTCCACCAAGTTTGAATGTGCTGTCTGTCACAGTGAAAATGTCCCCATCGTCTAGAGGCCTAGGACACTGCCCTTTCACGGCGGTAACAGGGGTTCGAATCCCCTTGGGGACGCCAGTCTTATTATGCCAGCCTGTGAATCTG
>JAYUFH010000341.1:0-10814 GCA_043738765.1 Pseudomonadota bacterium
CCACGTTCGAGAGCACGCGGCGTGTGTCGCCGATGTCGAGGCCAAACGGCCTGAACTGGCGCCACACTACCCCACACAGGATAAGGACGGCGGTCTGAGCCAGGACCTCATAAATCTGCATTTTGTAATCCATGTGCCTGAATTACCTTTTTGAGTATCTGATTCGCTGCTGCCATCCACTAACACTGGATAGCAAACAGCGCCCGCCACTGGCCATAAGCTCCCGTAACAAACGCGAATTATGACATCGACGACACCTCTTCCCAGTATGGGATTATTCCATACCCTCGCGCCGGATTTCGGGTTACTGCCCCAGGACAACCAACCGGCAAGCGGTGGTTTCTTCACACGCCAATTCAGTCTATCCTTTGGAGGACCAAGTTACTGAGGAGAACAGCAAATAGTGCACAGTGGCATCAGCGGGGTCCCTTCTCCCCCCTGGGAGAAGGACAGGATGAGGGCCGGTTTACCGCTGTTATACTCTCACCCCGGCCCTCTCCGTGCGGGTTTTGCCTCCCCGAAGGGGGCAGAGGGAGAGGGAGAAAAGCAGTACGCACTATTTGGCGGTCGGATCAGTAAGAGTTCCGGATCTGCCGTTTTTCCCTAAACGTACGCTCACAATCGATCCTGCCCCATGCCCACACCCGTTTTAATTTGCGACGACTCCGGCTTTGCGCGCAAGCAACTGGCGCAGGCATTGCCCCAGGATTGGGACGTCAGCGTGTGCTTTGCCGGCAATGGCATTGAGGCGCTGGCGGCGATCAAGGCCGGCCGGGGTGACATCCTGTTTCTGGATCTCAATATGCCGGACATGGATGGCTACGAGGTTTTGCAGGCCATCCGCCAGCAGGATCTGCCGACCATGGCGATCGTGGTGTCCGGCGACATTCAGCCGGAGGCGCGCGAGCGCGTGATGAAGCTGGGCGCGCTGGATTTCCTCAAAAAACCACTGGCTCAGGGGGATATTTCCGCCCTCCTCAAAAAGTACGGCATCCATCATGCCGCCACGTCCGAGACCAAATCCGTCGCCGTCGAGGTGGATGCCGTCGACGGATACAGAGAGATCGCCAACATCGCCATGGGGCAGGCGGCGGACTTGCTCGCCAGGTTACTGGATGCCTTTGTCATCATGCCGATCCCGCGCGTCAAGATGATGCAGCCCGCCGAGCTCTGCGTGACTATCGATCGCATCGTCAACAACGGGGCGTGCGCCGGGGTATGCCAGGGATTCATCGGCTCCGGCATCGCCGGCGAGGCGTTGCTGATCTTCACCCAATCGCGCTATTCCGATATTGCCGAATTGTTGAAGTATACCGGCGAGATCGACGAGGCCGGACAAGCGGAACTCCTGACAGACATCGCCAATATTATCATCAGCGCCTCGCTCAAGGGCATCGCCGACCAGCTGGATTTCAATCTCAGTCAGAGTTACCCCATGGTACTGGGGCGCCGTGCCGAAACCCGGCATCTGTTGCAGCGCAACGCGGCGCGCTGGACCCCGACCCTGACCATCGAGATGAGCTGCTTGATTGAAAACCGGGAAATAAGCTGCGACCTGCTGCTGCTGTTTACCGAGGACTCGATCAAACCGCTCGACGCACGCATTTCTTACCTGACCGGTTAATCCATGGCGGCTGAAAAGATCGAGATCGGCGATATTTACTGGGTGATGGACGCCCTGCAGTCCATCGACGTGGGGCTGGTGGTACTCGACCGGAACTACCACATTCAGGCATGGAACAGTTTCATGGCCGGCCACAGCGGCCTGCGCTCGGAACAGGTTATCGGCCGGGGCATTTTCGAACTGTTTGCGGATATCCCTCAAGACTGGTTCAAGCGCAAGGCCGAATCGGTGGTGCAACTGAAGAGCCGCGCCTTTACCACCTGGGAGCAGCGGCCGTTCCTGTTTAAATTCAAGAATGCACGACCCATCACCGGCAGCGCGGACTTTATGTACCAGAACATTACCTTTATCCCGCTGATGGCCCTGGACGGCAGCGTGAAACAGGTCGGCATCATCATCTACGACGTCACCGAGATCGCCACGGGAAAAACCGACCTGTTGGCGGCCAACGTACTACTGGAGCAGCTTAGCCGCACGGATCTGCTCACACAACTCAACAATCGAAATTATTGGGAGTCGTGCCTGGCTCTCGAATTCGCACGCACACGGCGTACGCACCATCCGTGCACCCTCATCATGTTTGATATCGATCACTTCAAAAAAGTGAATGACGCCTACGGTCATCCGGCCGGCGACGACGTCATACGCGCTACCGCCCAGGCCCTGCGCGCAGCCATCCGCACGACGGATATCGCCGGCCGTTACGGCGGCGAGGAATTCGGCGTCATCCTGATTAACTCCACCGCGGACAGCTGCCATCTGGTGGCCGAACGCCTGCGCACCAGCATCGAGGCCCTGACGGTGAAACATGCCGAACATGCCATACGCTACACCATCAGCCTGGGCATCGCCGACATCAACGCAGACATGAAAGACTATAAAGAATGGCTGGCGGCGGCCGATCAAGGCCTGTATCAATCCAAGCATGCTGGACGCAATTGCACCTCTATTTATCGGGCGTCGTCGAACTAGGCAACGCGGTGTCTACGGACCGCTGCGTCGCTGCCCTTGCCCTGCAAGCAGGTCCTGACGATAAAACTGCCTCAGGTTCTCATACACATCGGGGTAGGTTGCCTTGACCACGCCGGGTATCTCAAAAAATGCCTCACTGACTACGGCAAAGAATTCCGCCGGCGCCGTCGCCGCATAGGCATTGATGCTGGTCGGCATGCCCGCGTTTACCCGTCCCTGAAAATCACTAAAGGCAGCGCTAAAGGCGCTTGCCCATTTCGCTGCATCCATCGACCGATGCAGCGGCGGAAAACCGTTGGCCGTACCGTTCTGCATATCCAATTTGTGGGCAAATTCGTGAATCACGACATTGTCGCCGTCCACGACACCAGCATGCTCCGCATCGCGCCACGACAGGACGATCGGCCCCCGATGCCAGGCCTCACCACTCAAGGCATGCTGGCTGCGGTGCGCTACGCCATACTCATCCATCAGCGTGCGCTCCGGCGCAAAACCAGCGGGATAAACGATAATCTCCGACCAGCCTGCATACCAGTCCAGGCCAAGATGCAGTATGGGTAGACAGGCCTGCAGGGCGATCATCAATACCATAGGTTGGGTCAGGATCAGGCCGTGGGCGGCGGAAAAGGATTTTTCATGCAGTAACAGAATGGCCAGGTCTTGCAAGTCGCGTCGTTCCTGCGTCGACAGGCGATCCAGCAGCGGCAGACGCGCATAGGCGGCCTCCCATTGCGCCGATGTAATGCTCGACTGTTTTATGATGCGCTTGCGGCGCCATTCTTTTATATAACTGAACATAACGCCCGTAGCCTGTGGCACAACAACCAAGATAATCGCTCCGCCGTTAAATGCAATGTAGCGGTATTGTCCGTAACACACCCGGACACCACCGATTGCACTAACCCAGCGCGGGTAACAGCTTGTCCCACAATCCCGTCACTATCATACGGGGGCGGGTTGACAGAATAACCCTGCGCAGGCGTAGGGTGGGCATCGCCCACCTGCGTGCTGCCTGACGCCACGTCCGGTGGGCGGTGCCCACCCTACAACCCTGGGTGTCGGGCAAAGGCGAAGTTTGATGACAAAGAAGTTCCAGAAAGCGCGAAGCACTACAATAGGGATGCTCTGATTCAGTCGGTTTTCATGTTTCGATGTTGCGTCCATAGTCTGAGTTTTTGGTGCGCAGGGGCGCACCCTACCAAGACGGCAAGTACTTGTTCAGAGGTTCCCTTAGGGCTATTGCAGCGCCGTGTACGCCCGCTGTGCCAGCAGCGCATGCCCGCTGCGGGTCGGGTGGATACCATCCCAGAACAGGTAGGTATCGGGTGTTGCGCAGTAGGCGCCGCGCACGGTTCCGGGGGTGATACAGGAATGCTCGACGTCCGTAAATCCAAAACTGTTGGGCGCAGCCACTACATCGGCCAGCAGGCTGAAGACATCCACGCGTGTAATCTTGACCGGCACACTTGCCTCGAGGCCGTTCAGCAGTTGCGTCAAGCCAAGATTGAAATTTGTCGACAACAACTGCGCGGCGGCCTGCACCTGCGGGCCCTGCAAACGCACGGCGGGCAGCAGTGCCAGGTTGGGTGCATTCGGTAGCATGAAGTGACGCGCGCCGGCAGCATACAAGACGAGGATATTGTCCTGCAATGCCGAGATGGCCGCTTTCAATATCATCCCGCTGGTGGCGCCACTGGGATCCGTGGCTAAAGCCGCCAGGGCGTCGCGTACATCATTACTGCCCAAGTAAACGACATACAAAGCATCCGTGGGCGCTACGCCGCCGCTGTCCCGCAGGAACCAACCGACCTGGGTCGCGAGGGAGGTAGTGCCCTCCAAACGCGCGCGCGAGGCGCCGACCGCATAGTTGGAAAATACCTTGGGCGCCAACAAGGCCGGCCCGGTGCTGAGACCAAGCCGCAGGCGACGGCCGAGCTGCTCCACCCAGGTCGGGCCATTGCTGAAATGCAGGCCGCCGCGCGCATAGGGTGCGGAGGGTATCAACTCAAACGGCGGGAACGAGACATCCAGGGTCAGGACAAAGGCATTGCCGGGATCGGAAAGACTGTCACCGAACACAACCATGCGGTGCAGATCGGCGGCCTCGGCAAAACGCATACCCAGCAATAGAATAACAACGGCCAACAGGGATTTTCCCATGCGCATACTTTTCATTCTTGTCTCCTCCAGGCGTGTGTGGTTGAACGTGCATCACGATAGCAATAATCGCCGGGACGGAAAACATTTTTCTGCGGATGGCGAGAAGTCCCGTTACCCGTGTCTTTGCCTAAGCCTAAACAGACGAAATTCCGCAACCGCCGCGCAGTATGGATTTTTTTGTCCGACCGGCGTCTACTATGGGCTATGCGCCATCAACTTGTCGGTCTTTATCTTGGCTTCGCGTTGTCACTCATCAGCTGCCACGCGTCCGCCCTGAAACCAACACCCGTCCCGGAAGCCAGCATGCCCGCCACCACTATCATCACATTCAGCGGAAAGGTCGTCCATCAGGCACTGGAGGGTGGGTTTTGGGGGTTGATCGATGAGGCAAGTCAGCGTTACGTGCCTGAAGGCCTGGCGCCGGCCTTCCAGCGCGAGGGTCTGCGGGTGCGGGTGCGCGCTACCCTGGCGGAAAAAACCTTCGGTATACAGATGTGGGGCGCGCCGATACATCTGCTCGACATCGAAAAGATCGAAGGCGATCATCCATAGCGGTATCGAACTCGCCGTCAGTCGAAAACAATTCGAACCCAGGTCCGACCCCACTGCCTGCACGCTGATAGGGGCGGTACAAGCGAGGGACACCTCGCCACTGTCCTAGCGCCCGCCGCTCGCTCATCATCAACCATCACCGTCAGCGTGCTTTACTACGGATGCTGCAGACAGAAATCGTAGGCGCCCGTGCCGCGATAAGACGTGACTGCCCAAATGAAGTAACCGCCGGTAGCATTAAAGTCGATACGCTCCTGGGGGGAGACACTGGTGGAGCTGGCCACCACGTTCCAGCCCGTGGCCGAATCCCAGCGATAGAGATATAAGTCCATATCGGTACCCGCGGCGCCGTTCAGAATACCGGAGTGCACGCCAGCGGTGCCGGTATAGTAGTAGGTACCGTCCGGCTGATACTGGGTCGCGCCATTCACCGTCAGGTTGCCGTTATACGCTTGGTAGCCCGCGGGGCAGGTCGTGGCAGGGACCAGCAGATTACTGGCCAGAAGATTGGACGAGCCGGTGCCGATATTCGTCAGCACCCCCGGCGTGGCGGCCGTCGTTATAGCGGCAAGCACCTCCGCCGGCAGCGCATTGGGGTGATCCGCCAGATAGAGCGCAGCGATACCGGCGACATGGGGTGACGCCATGGAAGTGCCGCTGATGGTATTGGTGGCGGTATCGCTGGTGTTCCAGGTGGAGGTGATACCCGATCCCGGCGCGAATACATCCACACAGCTGCCGATATTGGAGTAGGATGCGCGCGCGTCATTGATCGTCGACGCACCTACGGTCAGCGCCTGCTTGACGCGTGCCGGCGACTCGGTGCAGGCGTCGGCATTGCTGTTACCCGCGGCCACCACATAGGTCACGCCGGAGGCGATGGAATTGCGCACTGCATTGTCCAGCGCTGTGGACGCGCCACCGCCCAGACTCATGTTAGCCACGGCCGGGGCGATATGGTTGCTCGTCACCCATTCCACGCCGCTGATGACACCCGACAGCAGGCCCGATCCGGTACAGTCCATGACCCGTACCGCATACAGATTCACACCTTTGGCGACGCCGTAGGTGGTACTGCCCACAATTCCGGCGACATGGGTGCCGTGCCCGTTACAATCGTCGGTGCCCCGGCCGTCGTTGATGGCGGAGAACCCGCTGGCAACGCGGGGGGCCAATAGAACGTGACTCATGCGGACACCACTGTCGATGATGTAGGCGTTTACATTCGCGGCAGTGGTATTAAAAGTATAAGCATTGTCCAGCGGCAGGGAGCGCTGATCAATACGATCCAAACCCCAAATGACCGGGGTCTGCGTTGCGTACACGTGCAGTATGCGGTCCGCCTCCACATACGCCACACGTGGGTCCTGGGCCAGGTCGCTCACGTCCGCTTCCGACATCGCCACCGAAAAACCCTTAAGCGCGTAACGGTAGGTCTGCTGCAGGCGGCCACGATGCCGGGTCATCATGTCGTTGGCGACACTCAAGGCGTGCTGGTCCTGTTTGAGCACGACGATATACGCGTCAGGCACCCGATACTTATCGTTGAGACCGTAGATCGGGGCGGCCATAGCCTGCCCCAGGACACAGGTTAAACTCGTTAACCACAATGCGATGGCTCTTTTCACGACTCCTCCCTCACGCTTATTGTTACCGCGCGGACATAGGCATCACGCCGTCGCACTGCTACACCCTCCAGGTGGAGGGTGTAGCGAATTTTAGCTGCGGTGTAACCTAGCCTACCCGACTGAACGGCTCAATCGTCAGCCGACAGAAGGCTGACGCTCGAAGGTAAAAAGACCGTCCAAACTCAGCGCCAGGCAGGCGTCTAAGTTCGAACCTTTATATCTCGTTGGGTGACAGACGGCTGGGCGCAGAACAAGCGCGTCGTTGTTCTAGCGAGGGTTACGAAAAAAGAGGAACAGACGATGCTCGGCGATGACCTGACGTTTATTTTTATTTATTATTAATTATTAATATCGCAACCCCGGTTGGCACTCAATCCCAAAGCGGGCCTTCGTCCGTATCGGGTATTATAAAACCACGGGCGCGTAATTCGTCCATCAGCCGATGCCGATAGTTGCTGATGCCCGGCTCGCCGTCCAGGACGGCCAGCCGGTCTTCGGCCTTTACGATTGACACAGCTATCTTGGCCGACTGTATGGCATCCTCCCGTGGCCACTGCGTTGGATACAGTACCGGCCACGCATACTCAGCGCCATCCTGGCTGTTCAACATCAATACCCGACAGGGCGGCGTCGGGTCTGGTGTGTCTGCGGTATGCACTGATACCGGCATTGCCACGTCTTCACTAGGCAGTATGTCGTCGCTGTATGCCACTTTAGGGATATCGCTTTTCGCCGAGGTACGTTTGGTCTCCGTGGCGTGATACTGCCCAGTGGCATTCTGCCCATTGTCCAGCGGGGTATTGAGCAGCGCCGAGGCGGAGTGACACAACATCTCGAACGCAGCAAGACGACTGCTGAACGGCTTATCGATTGGTGAGCAGGGACGTATCACCAGATGTGTACACGGGCCATGCTCCCCGACACCGCGCTCCCATAGTTGGAGCGCTGTGTCGGTAGCGGCACAACGTGCGTCAAACCGTCCGTTCGCAGCGTAATACTCGACAGCCAAGTCAACTGCGGCCATCGCATTGGCCGGTGCGGTCGTATTTATCGCGGTATGTGGTGTAACGGGCTGTGCGGTTTTCGCTTCGGTGACGGGCAAGGCCGCGGCCGTTTCATTGACAGGCCCCATCTCTTTGACGGCTGTCGGCCTTGATACAGTAGGGGCGGGCGCTTCGTAGGGCGTGGGGTTCGTGGCACGCTGAGCATCATGCGCGGCACACAGGGCATTGAGCTCGCCGAGGATAGTATTAATGTCTTTAAGAAGGGTTCCGTTATTTGGATTATTGTTCATTAACTGGACTCCCTGGGACCAGAGTGCCTATCCTAAGGCAGCGCAGTAAAATCCGCCAGCACGATTATTGACAGCGTTTTCTCTATCCTTAAGGAGTACCCATTAAACCTATCGCGTACCTGCGCGCCGCTCCCTTGACATCCACATATTTTCGGGAAAAATCCAGGCAAAGCGGCGGAGTCACGGGCCCCTGCCCGCGTGTGGGCAGGCCTGTGCAGACCGGGTACAAACCGCAGCAATCCGCGCAACGCCACTACCAACCAATCTCGCTTGCAGTCGCGTACCCGATCTCCACCTCGTTCAGCCCGCGGGGGATCTCCGCCCGGGTTGGGCTGATGGGGATTCTACCGGCCATGATCTCGGCCCGTTGCTGCGGATAACGTGGCTCGGAATAGGGCTCGGCAAAACCCTGGGGGTAAATTGGTTGACCATTTTCGTCGTATTTATCCGTGGCGCCCAGGGTATGCAGCAACTCATGCGCAATCACCACATTGTTTTGCGCGCGCTGTTGATCGCTGGCAAACACATGCGCGACACCCAACAACCCTTTCTGCAGACCGAGAGAATGCGGCAGGGATAAATCGAACTGCAGTGGATGATAAAGCACAAACATCCGCACCTTGCCGAGACTCCCCCAGAAGGGGGTGTGGCGGAAGGCATACCAACGCAAGCGCAGGCTTAAGCTGATGGCATCCCAGCGGCTATGCACCGGGTTCATGGGCGGCCACTCGCCGATGGGCGCGTGCAGCACGATGCGGGGTGGGTACGCAGGCTGGCGTTTCCAGCGCTGCGCCTCCGTCGCCAGGAAGCTGGGGATTTCCTGAAAATCAGTGGCGGTAAGTTGCCTGATATAAGCGGCGCTTTCCGCGTCCATGGCAACGGGATAGACCGCCACGTCCAGTGGGTGCATCGCACTGCGTACCCATAGGCGCTCGCCAACGGTCAGGCCCGCGAGCAACATGAAGGTTAGCAAAAGAATCAGTATGCGTCGGCTGCGCTGCATGATGTTCACCTGGTGGTGGATACGTTGAGCCTGGAATCAATCCAGAGCGCGGCGGGAACACCAGACACACTGGTGCCTGTCATGTCGAAGCAGAAGGTAACATTGCTGTGCGCACAATGCGTCCTATGTCACAGCCCCGACACCATTTAGCTCTCTTATTTTTTTCTTTCTCGATCCGCCGATGCCCCTTGCCTGTCCTTTCTCCTGCCCATGATATAGGCGTCCACAATCCCAATCAGCCAGAGTACCAGCAGGGCCCAGACGACAAGCTGCGTCGCGCCCGAGCTAGATGCCTTGTCCGCCTCGCTAACGGCCGCGCTGATCGCCTGCTCATTCAGCACGCCGCTGCTTAAATCGATCTTGTCCATAATAGCCATGGCCTGCTGAACGGCTCTTTCTGCCAACACATAGAAACAGGCGAAGGTAGCCAGGGTCAATGCGATACCCCGTTTGTAACATTTCAGCACCAGTTGCCCGAGACCGGGGAAAACCAGGCCGGACCACAACATCGCTTTCACCGCATTCGTCATCGTCAGCTCCTATCGGCTGGCGGATAACTGGCATATGCCGATCCCCGGTATACACCCACCCGCCGTATCATGGTTTGTTAAATTCAAAGTAATTATCCCACATTCCTTTTGCCCCATTCTCACGGTTATTATTTACGACGATATTCCCAATGGATATTTACCTTTTTAGGAAAATATCTCACTATTATTGTCAATTTTTACCTTATTAGGTAACTGATAGATTTCCCTATTTGGTAATTTATAACGATTACCCTATACTATTTACCATATAAGGTAATTTATACGGCACCAGGAGACACCTATGGACCATGAAACTCAGCAATTGCTCAGTCAGATCATCGCCGCCGGGGCCGCACGCGGCATGCTGGAAAAAGACATCCTGCGCCGCGCCGGCCTCGGCAAGACCACCCTTTCCAAGGCCAAGGCGGCTGGGGATACTCGCCTCTCCACCCTGTCGCGCATGGCCAATGCCGTCGGCTTGCGGCTGACCCTGGCACCCAATAACCCCACGCTGGCTCAGGTGTTGAATCGCAACCTGTTTGGCGACGATCAAACCGCTAAACAATAGACCGGCCCACCACACTGGCCATGGCAAGCGATCGCGAAGCGGTAGTCTGGACCCGTATTGGCAACACCCCGGCGAAGATGGGGCGATTGCTGGTCACGGACAGCCAATGCCGCTTCACCTATGACACCGAATTCATCGCCACCGGCCTGCCCGGCCTCGGCGTGTTGTACGCCCCGGACTTCATCGGCGCCACCACCATCGCCTGGGAGCGTACCGCGCAGTTTGACCTGCTGCCGCAACTGCAATCCCTCATCCCACCCCAGGGGGAATCGAATTTTCAGCGCCGCCTGGTGTTGTCCTATCTGCAACAGCAGGGCATCACGCCGGCACCCGGCTTCGACAGCGACTGGGCCATCCTCATGGTGTCCGGCCATGGCGGCATCGGCCATCTGGATGTCTTTCCCAACGACGCCAAGGCGGCGGAATGGTATGCCGACAAAACCCAGCCGGCCCTGTTCCGCATCGGTGACGATTTCGGATTTT
>JAYUFH010000342.1:0-1510 GCA_043738765.1 Pseudomonadota bacterium
GCGCATAGGTCAGGTTGGGATCGGGATGTCCGCCGCCGAAATCCTCGCGCGGGTCGGCGTTCATAATGGACTGCGCCGGCACACCCAGGCGATCCTGAAAAATAGCGCGCGCATAGGGTCCGGTCACTGCGTGCATGGCGTCGAAACACATACCAAAGGAATCCTGCGAGAGCAGCGACTTGATCCCATCGAAATCGAACAGTGTCTGCATCAGATCGACGTAGTCTGTCACGCCATCCACCACTTCGATCTGCATGGCGCCAAGACTCGAATGGCCTGGTGTATCGAGCGCCACATCCCCTGCACTCAGCACGCGGTACTCGGTGATGGCGCGGCTACGCGCATAGATCGCGTCGGTGATGCCCTCCGGTGCCGGCCCGCCATTGGCGGTGTTGTATTTGATGCCGAAGTCGCCCAGCGGCCCGCCGGGATTATGGCTGGCGGAGAGGATGATGCCGCCGAACGCCCGGAGACGGCGAATCAGGAGTGAACAGGCCGGCGTGGACAGGATGCCATCGCGTCCGACCACCACCCGGCCGAAGCCGTTGGCCGCGGCCATCTTGAGTATGGTCTGGATGGCCGGGCGATTGTAATAACGCCCGTCCCCACCGAGCACCAGCGTCTGGCCGCGGCAACCCTCCAGCGCATCGAAGATGGACTGAACAAAATTTTCCAGGTAATGCGGCTGCTGAAACACGCTGACTTTCTTGCGCAGACCCGAGGTGCCGGGCCTCTGGTCAGGATAAGGGCGAGTTGCGACAACATCTATTTTCAAAACTATTCCCTCTTATTTTCTTTTTGAGTCACGAACAAATAAAGTAGGTTACTGAACCGCCAAGGATGCCAGGAACGTTTTATTTTATTACATGCGCATTGCAGGACGGGCATCACGCATTGTCACGCAACGCCACGGTAATGGGCAGACGGGCCGCCGCCAGGGCGGGAAACAATCCACCCAGCAGGCCAATGGAGAGCGCCCACAGGAGTCCGTTGCCGATGAGCCGGGGCGACACCTGGAAGGCGAACACTACCTGACTGAAGTTGGCGCCCAGGGTTGAGACTGTGTATTTGTCGAACATGAGCCACGACACCCCGGCACCGATCACCCCGCCGAGCAAGGCCAGCAAGGCCGATTCCAGCATCACCGCCAGCACCACGGGTGACGCGGAAAAACCGATGGCGCGTAGTGTCGCGATCTCACGCGAGCGCGTGGAGACTGCCGTATACATGGTATTGAGCGCGCCGAACACGGCGCCGATCGCCATGATGGCGGCGATCGCCACGCCGAGGATGCGGATCAGCCGGGTCAGGTCTTCCGACTGGGTGGCATAGTAGTCGCGGGTGCGTTGCACATCGACCGTGAGGCGTGGGTCCGTGCCGAGCGCAACCTTGAGTTTGTCGAATGCATCGTTGTTAGTCAGTTTAAGGGTCACCGACTGATAGCCTGTACGGTTATAGGCGCCCTGCACGACCTCGGCATCGCCCCACAACTCCGATTCGTGCGCATCGC
>JAYUFH010000343.1:0-28404 GCA_043738765.1 Pseudomonadota bacterium
GGGGTAGGCGATGTTTTCCGCGGCGGTCAGCACCGGGACCAGATTGAAACCCTGGAAGATAAACCCAAAGCGGTCGCGCCGCGCGTCGCTGCGCGCATCATCGCTCAGGCTGGCGGCATTCACGCCGTCGAGGTGGATGCTCCCCGCGTCCGGACAGTCCAGCAGGCCGAGCAGATTGATCAGGGTGGTTTTACCGCTACCGGAAGGGCCCTGCAGGATAAGAAAATCCGTCGGCATGACATCCAGGTCGGCCTCCGACAGGGCAGGTACGGTTTCCTTGCCCAGCGGATAGTGACGGCTCAGGCCGCGGGCCGAAACGATAGGTGTGTGGTTCATCGGGGTTTGAATACTAACAGTCCGGCGGTGCGCCTGTCATCCCGCCTGCGGTTGTGGTTGTGGCGCAGTGTTGCTGGTCGACAGGAAATACACTCACCCTCCCGAGGCCCGCCATAGGGTGGGTGGCGTGGATGCCAGTCAGGAGTACTTGTAGGGTGGGCGACCGCCAGGGATGACGGAAGTGCTGGAAACGCAGGAGCTGTTTCCAGCCATCGCCCACCACACGGGGCGTCGATAGGTTTCCGCTGGTGGGCAATGCCCACCCTACGTCTGTAAAGAGGGCGGTCAGGCGTACAGCGCCGCGGCCTCCACCGCGCCGTGTTGGATCGGCGCCTTCAGATCGAGCAGCACCTTCTCCAGCGCACCCAGGCACAGCAACACATTTTTAATATTGCTGCTATGACCCATGAGTCCGATGCGGAAAATCTTGCCGGCCATGGCGCCGAGACCCGCACCGATCTCCAGGCTGTACTCCGCCAGCAGACGCTGACGTACCACGGCGTCGTCCACGCCCTGCGGTACGCTGATGGCATTCAGCTGCGGCAACCGGTCGTTTTCCCGCACGATGAACGTAAGGCCCATGGCCTCGACACCCGCGCGCAAGGTGCGATGGTTTTTCGCGTGCCGCGCCCAGGCCGCTTCCAGGCCTTCCTGCCGCAACATGACCAGGGATTCATGCAGGCCATAGAGCGCATTGATAGGCGCGGTGTGGTGATAAGCGCGCTTGGCGCCGCTGCCCCAATACCCCATGACCAGATTCAAATCCAGGAACCAGCTGGCGACTTTGGTCTTGCGGTTTTTAATCTTGTCCACGGCGCGCTGGCTGAAGCTGACGGGCGACAGGCCGGGTGTGCAGGACAGGCATTTCTGCGAACCGGAATAAATAGCATCGATGTTCCAGTCATCCACCTTGAGGGGGATACCGCCGAGGGAGGTGACGGCATCCACGATGGTCAGGCAGTCGTGTTGGTGTGCGATGTCCACCAGGGTCTTGGCGTCGGAACACGCGCCGGTGGAGGTCTCGGCGTGCACGAAGGCCACGAGTCTGGCGTCGCGGTGTGTCTTGAGGGCCTGCTCGACCTTGTTCGGGTCCACGGCCTTGCCCCAGTCATCTTCCACCATGACGGCTGTGCCGCCCAGGCGCTCCACATTTTCCTTCATGCGCCCGCCAAACACGCCGTTCTGGCAGACGATGACTTTGTCCCCCGGTTCCATCAGATTGGTGAAGCAGGTCTCCATGCCGGCGGAGCCCGGCGCCGATACCGGCATGGTCAGGGCATTGTTCGTTTGGAAGGCGTATTGCAGCAGCGTCTTCACATCCTCCATCATGTCGACAAAGGCCGGATCGAGATGACCGATGGTCGGTCGCGCCATGGCCGCTAGGACCCGTGGATGCACATCGGAAGGGCCGGGGCCGAGGAGGGTGCGTAGCGGCGGGATAAAAGAGGTGTGGGGCATGATCGTCTCGTTTCAATTTTAAGTGGATTGCGGAGGCCGCAGTATAGTGTGCTCGAATCGCTCACTTCAACCACGCCGCACAGGATAGCCTATGCATATCAACCAACCCGCCACCTGGCCCGAGACCTATGCCGAGGCGGTGGCGCTGCAAAACACCTTGCGTGCGCAAGTGATCGTCGAAGGTTCATTGGACAGCGTGCACCATGTAGCAGGTCTCGATGTTGGCCTCGAGGTGGATAAGCGCCAGCTGCGCGCAGCGGTGGCGGTGCTGGACTTTCCTGGACTGGTCTTGCGCGACCAGGCGCTGGCGTATCGCCCGGCGACATTTCCTTATATACCGGGACTGCTGTCCTTCCGCGAAGCCCCGGTATTGTTGGATGCCCTGAAAAGGCTAACCATCGTCCCCGACCTGCTGCTGTGCGACGGTCAGGGCTTGGCTCATCCGCGCCGTTTCGGTATCGCCTGTCACCTGGGCGTGCTCACGGACTTGCCCGCCATCGGCGTGGCCAAGTCGTTGCTCGTGGGTCAATACGAAAACCTGCCGGACGTGCGCGGCGCCTGGCGGCCGCTGGTGCACCAAGAGGAGGTGGTCGGCGCGGCAGTGCGCACGCGCCGCGGGGTCAGTCCGGTGTATGTCTCCATCGGCCATCGCGTCAGCCTGGAAACCGCCATCGACTATGTCGTGCGCTGTTGCACGAAATACCGTTTGCCTGATACCACGCGCCAGGCGCATGCTCTGGCGTCCGGCCCGGCAGCCTGAGGTCGACAACAAGGAAATGTAGCCTGTCTGAATACACCCTAAAAATACACGGGGTGTGGCGTTTACTTAAAACCGTGAGTGTGTAGGGTGGGCGACCGCCAGGGATGGCGGAAGTGCTGGAAACGCAGGAGCTGTTTCCAGCCATCGCCCACCAGCGGAAGCCTATCGACGTCCCGTGCGGTGGGCGATGCCCGCCTACGCCGACCATCGCAGCAACCCGGGCGGACGTTATGCGTCGGCCGGATACCCGTTGTTGCAGCGGGGTGGTTTTCGAACCTACTCCTCCACCTCGAGCGTGCCGTGCATGCCTTTGTCTTTATGGCTTTTGAAGAACAGCAGTTTTTTGTCACAGTACATCGAGTAGTGCCCGACCTTGGTGGGGGTGAAGGTCACGCTGGCCTTCTTGCCCGCTGATACATCCATGGCGAAGTCGATGCCCGCCTCCGGTGCATTGATGACGAGATCGTGTGGTACCACGCTGGCTTCGTTGACCAGATTGAGGGTGACTGGCTGGCCGACCTTGACAGTGATTTTATCCGGCTTGATGAAATAGCTGCCAAGCACCACATCGATAGACCGCGTCTCGGCGGCGAAGGTCGAGGTGATGCACATCGTCAGGGCCAGGGTCAGGCTTAACCTATGTAGTGTTTTCATCGCTATTCTCCATTGCAGGTTGCGATTATTATGGAAAGGGTATCGCGGCGGTTCACGCGGCCGCCACAGCACCGTCACGCTAGCACGACACCCAGGCAAGATCAAAAAGACCAGGTCAAGAAATATGAATTTCCCCGATGGACTTTTTTCTTCCCCTTGGATTTGGACCGCGCAAGGCATCTATCTCATGGTGTTGTTCTACGCCGTGCTGAGTGCGCCCTGGCGGCGGCTGCAGGACAGTGAGCAGCTGCATGTGTTTCTGGGTGCCAGTGTCAGCCTCATGGTGTTATGGACACTGCGCGCCGGTATTCTTCCCGGGCTCAATTTTCATTTTCTCGGTGCGACCTTGTTGGTGTTGATGTTCGGCTGGCGGTTGGCGCTCATCGGCCTGGCCTTGGTGCTGGCGGCCACTACACTGAGCGGGAAAAGCGGCTTGTCCGCCTATGGCCTCAATGCCTTGCTCATGACGGTAGTGCCGGTGTTGGTGAGTCACGGGGTACAGCGCGCGGCGGTGAGCTGGTTGCCCAAGCATTTTTTTGTGTACGTGTTCGTGCAGGGATTTTTCAACGCCGGCATTGCCATGGCCTGTACCGGTATTGTATCGTCGCTGGCGTTCCTCGTGGGGGGTGTTTACAGCGGGGAGCGGCTGGCGAGCGACTATCTGCCGATTTATCTACTGATGGTGTTTCCCGAGGCGATACTCACCGGCAGCACCATCTCTCTCATGCTGGTCTATCGGCCGGCGTGGGTGGGCAGCTTCGACGATGAGCAATACCTGAAGAATAAGTAGGCGCTGCCGGCCGGCGTGTGGAAAAAATTATTGATTACTCGTGAGGGACCAGCATGATCACACTATATCAATTTCGCCCAGTATGGGGCTTGCCCAACGCGAGCCCCTTCTGCATGAAGCTTGAAACTTATCTGCGCATGGCGGCCTTGCCATATCAGCTGGCCAGGCACGCGGACGTGCGCAAGGCGCCAAAGAAAAAACTTCCCTTTATCGACGATGGCGGCAAGGTGATCGCCGACTCGGGCTTCATCCTCGATTACTTGAAGGCGACTTACGGCGACCCCCTTGATCAGGCGCTCACGCTATTTGAGCAGTCGCAGAGTCTGGGCATGCGGCGTTTGTTTGAGGAGCATCTGTACTGGGCGGTGGTCTACGATCGCTGGATAGCGCCCGCGAACTGGCCGACCACGCGGCGCGCCTTTTTTGGATTCCTGCCCGTGGCGGTCAGGCCGGTCATCGCCACCCTGGTGCGCAGCAAGATGCGCAAGAAACTGGCCGGCCACGGAATGGGCTTGCATAGCGCGGCGGAGATCGAGGAATTGGGCAAAGCGGACCTGTCGGCGGCGTCGGCCTTCCTGGGTGACAAAGCGTATTTCATGGGTGATCAACCGACGTCGCTGGATGCCACGGCCTATGCCTTTCTGGCCAACGCCGTGCACGCGCCCTTCAACTCCCCGCTGACCATTCATGCCCGCCGCCTGGCGAATGTGGCGTCCTACTGCGAGCGCATGCGGTTGCGTTACTTCTATGCGCCCGCCGCGGCGGCTAGTTGAGTGCCATGGACAGCTGCTTGCGATAACGGCTGACAATCTCCCCCTGCCCGCCGAGGATATTGAACACCGCCAGCACCGCTTTGCGCGCAGCATCGTCGCGGAATTTGCGATCGTGTCGGACAATCTCCAACAGCTGATCCAGCGCAGCCTCATGTGCGCCTTCCTGCACGCGCCACGCCGCCAACAGGTAGCGCGCCTCGTGGTCCCGGGGGTTGGCCGCGATGGCCTTTTCCAGTTTTTCCGGGGAGCGGCTGACGGCAGCCAGGCGCACGAAATCCAGTTTCGCGCGCAGCGCTATCACCTCCGGGTCGGCACGCCCGGCGGGGGTCAGGTCCAGCAAGATTTTTTCACCGTCGTCGGCGCGCCCGGACTCGAACAGCAGCCTGGCGAGATGGAGTTTCGGGCGGTCACGGTCCGGATCAATTTGCACGGCGCGGGTTAGCAGGGCCTGGGCCTCTGTCGTATCGCCCCGGGCCTGGGCCTCCATGGCTTCTGCAATGAGGATATCGGATGGGCGCAGAATGTGCCGGTCGAGGATGTCACGGATGGCACGTTCCGGCTGCGCGCCCATGAACTCGTCCACCACCAACCCGTCTTTGAAGACCTTCACCGTGGGCAGATTGCGGATACCGTATTGGGTAGCGAGGGCCTGCTCTTTGTCGGTGTCGATTTTGGCGAGAAAGAATTTACCCTGGTAGTCGTCCGCCAGTTTGGCCAGCAGCGGCATGAGCGTTTTGCACGGCCCGCACCAGGCGGCCCAGAAGTCCGCCATCACCGGGCGGGTATGGGACTGCTGCAGGACCAGGCTGTCGAAATCCGCCTGGCCGACTGCGCTGCTATGAGAGGGGTGCGGGTTGCTCATCGGCCGAGTGGTCAACCATCCTAGCGGCCCTGCCCCGCGATAGTGCGCAGGGCAGACGAAAATTGGCGCTCCCTAGGGGACTCGAACCCCTGTTACCGGCGTGAGAGGCCAGTGTCCTAGGCCACTAGACGAAGGGAGCAATGCGCCCGACGAACCATAGCCAGGCAGCAAAGGGATGCTATTATACCCAGCATAACTTATTACACAACGCACAAAAACGAACCTAAATGTCCATAAGATCCTGGTGGCGCCGCCGCAAAACCAAGCCGGGCAACCTGCCCGTGACGCCGGTCACGCTGAACCGCTCCGAGCACGCCATCTCCCGTTCCCTGATCAGCGAACATGCACTCAAGGTGCTGTACCGGTTGAAGGAGGCGGGCTACGACAGTTACCTCGTGGGAGGCTGCGTGCGCGATTTGATGCTGGGGCGCGAACCCAAGGATTTCGACGTGGTGACCAATGCCACGCCGGAACAGGTCAAGGGGGTGTTCCGCAATGCGCGCCTGATCGGACGGCGCTTCCGCCTGGCGCATGTGCAGTTTGGCCGCGATATCATCGAGGTCGCCACCTACCGCGCCAATCCACAAGCCCCCATCGCCCATGACGACGACGATGATGAAAACGAAGGACGCCTGCTGCGCGACAATGTGTTCGGCACCCAGATAGAGGATGCCGTACGGCGTGATTTTAGCGTCAACTCCCTGTATTACGACATCCGCGACTTCAGCGTCGTGGATTATGTGGGCGGCGTCAAGGATCTGAAGCAAGGCATCCTGCGCATGATCGGCGACCCCGCCACGCGTTACCGCGAGGACCCGGTGCGCATGCTGCGGGCGATCCGTTTTGCCGCTAAGCTCGGGTTCCGCGTCGAACCTGGTACGGCGGCACCGATCCGCGAGTGCGGGCGCCTGTTGCTGGAAGTGCCGCCGGCGCGCATGTTCGAGGAGGTCCTCAAGTTGTTCCATGGGGGTTACGCCCTGGAGACTTTCGAGTTGCTGCGGCAGTACGGACTGTTCCGCTACCTGTTCCCGTTGACCGAAGACTGCCTGGCGCAGGAGGAAAATCATTTTCCGCGCCTGCTGGTGCCCCAGGCCCTGGCCAACACCGACGAGCGTATCGCCGCCGACAAGCCGGTCAACCCGGCCTTCCTGTTTGCTGCTTTTTTGTGGGAGCCGGTGCGACAGGAAATGCGACGGCTCGCCGCCAACGGCATGAAACCCCACGAAACGCTGCAACATGCCTCCGATCACGTGTTGCGGGAACAGTTGCGGCACATCACCATCCCCAAGCGCTTCAGTATTCCCATGCGCGAGATCTGGGACATGCAGGGCAAGTTGTCCCGTCGGCACGGCAAACACGCCGAGCGCCTGTTGGAGCACAAACGCTTCCGCGCGGCCTACGATTTTCTGCTGCTGCGCGCCCATGCCGGCGAGGAGGGCCGGGAGCTGGCGGACTGGTGGACGCGTTTTCAGGCAGTCGACGCTTCGGCCCGCGATGCCATGGTGCGTGATCGGGTGCCGGAACAGGCCGCGCCGCGCCACAAACGCCGCCCGCGCAAACGCCGGTCCACACCTCGTGATCCCGGCTGACTCCCCGGCCCGCGCTTATATCGGACTCGGCAGCAATCTCGACGATCCGATCTCCCAGGTGCGCGCCGGCGTGGGCCTGTTGGGCGGTTTGTCCGGGACACATGTGCTGCGCTGTTCCTCGTTCTATCGCAGCGCGCCCGTGGGACTGACGGCGCAGCCGGACTTCATCAACGCGATCTGCGAGCTGTCGACCGCACTCGATCCGTCTGCCCTGATGCAGGCCCTGCTCGGCATCGAGTCCAAGCGCGGCCGGGTGCGGGATGTGCCCGGGGGGCCGCGTACCCTGGACCTGGACCTGATACTCTATCTATCCGCGCAGGGAGAGGTGATCCACCGGCAGGAGCCGGGGCTGACGCTGCCCCACGCGAGACTCCACGAACGGGCCTTCGTCCTGTATCCTTTGTGTGAGATCGCGCCGGATCTCGATATACCTGGGCGTGGACGGGCGCGTGATTTGCTCGCCGGGTGCGCCGGACAGGGTATCGAAAAATTGGCGCTGCCCTACAATAACCCGGTCACCAGGTAGGCAGAGAAACCCATGAGTTCGCTCATTTCAGACGCCGTAGTGCAGGTCGCGACGCACAAGAACCCCGGCTATGTGGTGGTGGAAGGCCCCATCGGCGCCGGCAAGACCACGCTGGCGCAGAAGCTGTCCCAGGCCTTTGGCAGCGATCTGCTGCTGGAACGGCCCGAGGACAACCCGTTTCTCGAGCGTTTTTACCAGTCGCGCCAGCAGTACGCCCTGCCGACACAGTTGTATTTTCTGTTTCAGCGCGTGCGCCAGTTGCAGGCGATCAAACAGGGCGACATGTTCCGCCCGGTGCACGTGGCGGATTTCCTCCTGGAAAAAGACAGCCTGTTCGCGCGCCTCAATCTGGATGACGATGAATGGCGTTTGTATGAGCAGGTCTATACGCAACTCAGTCTGGATGTGCCGGTACCGGACCTGGTGATTTACCTGCAGGCGCCGGTGGAGGTGCTGGTGGAGCGGGTGCGCCGGCGCGGCAAGGATTACGAACGCTATATCGAGCGCAGCTACCTGGAGTCCATCGTCGAGGGCTATACTCGGTTTTTCTACCACTATACGGCGGCACCGCTGCTGGTGGTGAACGCCGCCGAGGTGAATTTTGTGGACAGCGAACAGGATTTTCAGACGTTGCTCGATCACTTGCGCCACGTGCGCAATGGACGGCATTTCTTCAACCCACTTCCGGCGAGCACATGAAACCCGTTACCGTCACGACACTCAAGGCCATGAAGCAGGCGGGTGAGAAGATCGCCTGCCTGACCGCCTATGATTACAGCTTCGGTCATCTGCTGGACAACGCCGGTGTGGATCTGGTGATGGTGGGCGATTCCCTCGGCATGGTAATGCAGGGACACGACACCACGCTACCGGTGACGGTGGAGGAGATGGTGTATCACACGCAGTGCGTCGCACGCGGCCTGTCACGTGCGCTGCTCATCGGCGATCTGCCGTTTATGAGTTATCAGATCAGTCCGGAACAGGCCATGAAAAACGCCGGTCGCCTGATGCAGGGTGGTGCGCACATGGTCAAGCTGGAAGGCGGTGCGGTGATGGTGGAGACGGCGCGCTTCCTGGTGGATCGCGGCATACCGGTGTGCGGTCATGTGGGGCTGACGCCGCAATCCGTACACAAGCTTGGGGGTTACCGTGTACAGGGCCGGGAGGAGGTCACCGCCTACCATATTCATGAAGACGCGCGCCTGTTGCAGGAGGCGGGCGCCAGCCTGGTGGTGCTGGAGGCCATTCCTGCGGCCCTGGCCAAGACCATCAGCGAGGAGTTGCGTATTCCCACCATCGGTATCGGCGCCGGCGTCGATTGCGACGGCCAGGTGTTGGTGTTGCAGGACATGCTCGGCCTGTATCCACGCCCCAGTCCAAAATTCTCGAAAAACTTTATGCAGGGGCATGACAGCATCGAGGCCGCGGTGCGCGCCTACGTGGACGCGGTGCGTAACCGAACCTTCCCCGGTCTCGAGCACAGCTTCACTTAAAATTATGTACCTCGCCACCACCATCGCCGACCTGCAGCAACGGGTGGCCGCGGAGCGCGCTCACGGCCGGCGCATCGCCTTCGTCCCCACCCTGGGTAATTTGCACGCCGGTCACCGTCATTTGATGGTGGAGGCGCGCCGGCATGCTGACGTGGTTGTCGCGAGCGTTTATGTCAATCCGCTGCAATTCGGGCCGCAGGAGGATTTCAGCGCCTATCCGCGCACCCCGGAGGAGGATAAGCGCCTGCTCGCGCAAGCGGGTGTGGAAATATTGTTCATGCCGGATGAAGTTGAGATATATCCGCGCGGGCGCGCCGCCCAGACCGTGGTCGAGGTGCCGGGGGTGAGCGACATTCTCTGCGGGCAGTATCGCCCCGGACACTTCCGTGGCGTCACCACCGTGGTGAACCGTCTGCTCAACCTGGTTTCCCCGGACGTGGCACTGTTCGGCAACAAAGACTACCAGCAGCTGCTGCTGATACATTTCATGGTGTCGGATCTGGGTATGCCAGTCAGTATCCTCGGCGTGGACACCGTGCGCGAGGCCGATGGCCTGGCCATGAGCTCACGCAACGCCTATCTCACGGCGGACGAGCGCCGGCGTGCCGCCCGGCTTTACGCCACGTTGTCGGCCCTGGGTGGTCAGATACAACGGGCGCGACGGGTACCCGCGGGGGCGGAGGCCGCCGCCCTGGAGGCGCTGGTGGAATTGGGGTTTCGTCCGGATTATGTCAGCGTGCGGCGTCAGTCGGATCTGGGAGTACCCGGCCCCGACGACCAGAAACTGGTGATTTTGGCCGCCGCCTGGCTCGGCCGGGCGCGTCTGATCGACAATATTGCCCTCGATTTGAATCCTGTGGGCTAAAATCGGATAATTGACCTTTATTACGATAGCGGCACGCCGAGGACAGAGGTCACCCCATGCAAAGAACGCTGTTACGCGCCAAGCTGCA
The DNA here is from genome assembly GCA_043738765.1 of Pseudomonadota bacterium. GTDB lineage: Bacteria > Pseudomonadota > Gammaproteobacteria > Acidiferrobacterales > UBA6901 > JANNJF01. Next base: position 10,195 of record JAYUFH010000343.1, read on the forward strand.
CCGAGTGCACGTTACGCATTCCGAACTGGATTACGAAGGCTCCGTGGCGATCGACGGCCGTCTGCTGGACGCGGCAGACATCCGTGAGTACGAGCGTATTGATGTGTACAACATCAAAAATGGCGAACGCTTTAGCACCTATGCCATCCGCGCCGAGGAGGGCTCTGGCATCATCTCGGTGAACGGTGCCGCCGCCCACAAAGCCAGCCCCGGCGATCTCCTGATCATCTGCGCCTTCGCTGTGCTGGAGGAAAAGGAGTTGGCGCTGTTCAAACCACGCCTGGTCTACGTGGACGCGCAGAACCGTATCACCCATACGCGGCATTCCATACCGGTGCAGGTCGCCTGAAGTCGACAGGCGGCGTACCGCATTTTTCAGAGCCAATCGGTTTTTCAGTGTATGCCAGCAGGCAGTTACAAGAACGCCGCGATAAGGATTAGCGCGGCGTCGGTATTTGCATCTAAACATAACGTCATACATAAACAACGCCGCATAACCGTGGCGGTAGCAGTTGTAGGGTGGGCGATGCCCACCCTACAATACATATGCCGCAATGTTTAAACAGCTTAGGTTACTGGTACCGAGGGTCGGAATCGAACCGACACGGTGTCACCACCACCGGATTTTGAGTCCGGCGCGTCTACCAATTCCGCCACCCCGGCAAGGGGCGCCAGTATAACAACTAGTTCGCGGCGAAAACAACGTCGATCTGCCGATGATTTGTTTGACCAGTGCGCGGGTGTCATCATAACCACCTGATCGGGTAAGCAGCGGAATGGAGGGTGACCATGTACGTGCTGGCGGGTGATTTGGGCGGAACAAAAACACTGCTGCAGATCGCCGAAGTGCGGGATGCACGCTACCGCGTGCTGCGGGAGGAACGTTATGCCAGCGCGGACTACGAAGGTCTTGTGCCGATGATAACGGATTTTTTCGACACCCATAATCCAAAACGTGCCTATCAAATAGCAGGCGCATGCCTGGGGGTGGCCGGGCCGGTGGCGGAGCAGGGCTCGACCCAGGTGGCGATGCTCACTAATCTCCCCTGGAAGCTGGATTCCGGCGATATCGCGCAGGCGCTTGCGGTTAACCATGTCAGGTTGATTAATGATTTTCAGGCTATCGGGTATGGCATCGCCGCCCTCGGTGCAGACGACATCGTGACTCTGCAGGCGGGTCAGAGGCCGGTGCATGCGCCGTGCATCACCCTCGGTGCGGGCACCGGCCTGGGCCAGGGTATCCTGATCTGGCGCGATGATCATTATGTAGCCCTGCCGACGGAAGGCGGTCATGCCGGTTTCGCTCCGACCGATGCGGTGCAAATGGACCTGCTGCGGTATCTGCACGCCCGCTTCGGCCGGGTTTCCTGCGAACGCCTCCTGTCCGGCGTGGGCTTTGTGTCGATCTATCAGTTTCTGCGCGAACGCGGTGACTTTCCCGAATCGGAAAAACTGGCGGTGATGACCGACAACGACCTCGCGCCGGCCATCACCCACGTCGCACTGGTGGACAAGGATCCACTGGCGATGCAGGCCGTGGATCTGTTCCTGAATATCTATGGCGCCCACGCCGGCGATGTGGCGCTCACCGTGCTGGCCAGCGGTGGTGTATACATCGCCGGCGGCATCGCCGCCAAGATGATCTCCGCCATACGCGCGGGCGGATTTATTCAGGCGTTCAACGATAAGGGGCGCATGTCACCGCTGACGCAGGCCATGCCGGTATACGTGGTGATGAATCCGCACGTGGGGGTGATGGGTGCAGCACTCGTGGCGGCGCGCATGGCTAAAGATCCGGACCGGATGTAGGGCGCACCCTACCCATGCCCCGGAGATGTGGAGGTAGCGTGATGAATAATTGTCGGCGTAGGGTGGGCATCGCCCACCAGCGGAAGGTGTTTGATAGGCCAGCAAGCTTGTGAAGCTGATAATTATCCGGGCAGGAAATGAAAGCTCACATTGCCCCTTGCAGGTAGGCCTTGCGCTTTCTTTCCGGAAATTTCTCGATGGCATAGCGCAACATGGTACGTGGCATGGTTTGATAGTGTTGCTGTAAAAATCTCTCCTCGGTGGCGCGATGGCGCTTGCCGATCTCCCTCAGCATCCAGCCGACGGCTTTGTGGATTAAGTCCTCCCGATCATTTTTTAATATCAAGGCGATGCCGAGGGCATCATCGTAAGTACGGTTCTTGATCATGTGAAACGTGGCGATAATGGCGATGCGACGCTGCCAAAGGTTTTTCGACTTTGCCATGCGATAGAGCGGTTGTTTATCTTTGTCCACCAGGTGTGCGCCGACGATGTAACTGGCGGAGCTATCCACCAGGTCCCAGTTGTTGATGTATTTCGTGTGGCGCAGATAGGCAGTGTAGACGCGGGCGCGTACCTGCCTGTCGCCACGGGTGTACCGGTCGACCAACAAGAGTAAGGCCAGGAGACGTTCCTCATGCCAGGGCGATTTGAGCAGTGACAGATTTTGCGTCAGCGAAATGTCGCGGAATTTACCCATCATCCGGCGCAGCAGCGGCACGCGTATACCGAGAAACCGGTCGCCTTCCGCGTATTCACCGCGGCCGGATTTGAAAAAGCGCAGGGCTTGTTGCGCCTGCCCCTTGTCGGCAAGGGATGTTAACGCCCTGTGTATGTCCTTGGCCGTGAGTGACATGTCGGAAATGATGTGTTGGAGTCCTGCAAGCAGAAGTACGCGCGACGGGGATCGGCGCTGTCGGCCCGTGGGCTAGGGCGCGGTGCCGCGCTCAGGTTCCTGGGGCGGCAGGCGTGCGCGCCAATAGGCGGCCTTGGTCGGATCCGGTTTGATACCCACCAGTCCTTTTTCGTATATATGGACCAGGCTGGCGGTGGCGCCTAAGTGGCCGGTCTGCGCCGCCTTGTCGAACCAGTACAACGCCTGTTTATTGTCTTGCAGCACGCCCCAGGCACCGGTCTCGTAGCGCAAGGCCAACTGATACTGCGCCTCGACGTCACCTTCACCAGCTAGTTTCTTGAGTTCATCGCCTTGCTGGCGGTAGACCATGCTGCTGTCGCGGCCGAGTTCCACCAGGAAATTGAGCAGTTTGATGGAGTCGGTATGGCCCTGGGCCGCGGCGCGTTCGAGCCAGTCATTGCCGCGTTGCAGGTCTTGCGGTACGCCCAGCCCGGAACGGTACAGCTTGGCGAGCAGGTGTTGCGCCTCCGGGTCGCCCTGGTCGGCGGCCTTGTCCAGCCAGTGGGCCGCCTGTTTGTAGTCGCGTTCGGTGCCCACGGCATTCAAATACATCTCTCCCAGTCTAAGCTGCGCCTGGCTGTTGCCTTGCTCCGCGGCTTGGGTACGCCAATACAAGGACTGTTTCAGGTCTTTGCCCACGCCCCGGCCTTGTGCGTAAAAGTCCCCCAACATGGACTGCGCATAGGCATTGTGCCGGCGCGCGGCCTTGCCCAGCCAATAGGCCGCCTGCTTGTCGTCTTTGCGATGGCCGCCGTCGCCGTCCACATAAAGCAGGGCCATCAGCAGCTGTGCGCCGGCATTGCCGCGTTCCGCCGCGTTGGCGATGAGCTTGGCCTCCGTGGCATCGGTTTTGGCTTGGGCCGGTAGAGCGACGAGTGGCAGGGTTATGGCGAGCGAAAGTGCAAGAAGGTACTTCTTCATCAGACTGATTCCTCGAGGCGATGCCAGGACGGTTGTTGCACGCCCGTATTTTAGACCCTTCCCCGCTTAAAGTAACCCACCTGAACGTGTCGTTCCCGCGACCATGAGGTGGGGTGATGGAATGGAGCGACGCCGGATGCTAGAATTCCGCCGCCGTCGTGAAGGCACGAAGTCCTGGGATGCGTAGAGTATTGATGAGCGGAAGAGCGCTGGCCACTGCTGAAATCAGCCTCATCCGGTGTGTTCTTTAAAAGTTCCGGGCATTACACACGGCCGGCGTTCACGGGAAGAAAATTATTTTTTTCATTCAAGAGGGTGGTGGCATGAACCCAACGGCGCGATGCCTGCGCCTTAAATCGATGCCCGTTTCTTTTCTGGAGTAGGTGCACTATGTTTTTTGAGGCTACGGGTTGGATCACGCCGCTTGGCTACGACATGCTGAGTTTCGTCCTGTGTGTTTTGATACTTGGACTCTATCACCTCTTTCTGCGCATCAAGGTCGCAAGCAACCCGGCTTACACTGTCCAGTCGGTGAATATCATCGCCCGCGCCGCCTGGGTCGAGAATATCATGCTCGGCGAGGGTAAAGAGGTGCTGGCGGTGCAGACCCTGCGTAACTCCACCATGGCCGCAACCTTTCTCGCCTCCACCGCCGTACTGCTCATCATGGGTGTGCTGACCCTGAGCGAACAGGGCGACCAGCTCAGCAGCAAGTGGCACGCGCTGAATGTCATGGGCGCCACCCATAACGAACTGTGGCTGGTGAAGTTGCTGCTGCTGTTGCTGGACCTGTTCGTTGCGTTCTTCAGTTTCTCCATGTCTGTGCGTGTGTACAATCATGTGGGCTATATGGTCAATGTACCCCTGGCCATGAACCATAAGATGATCTCGCCGCGACACGTGGCGATCACCCTTAACCGCGCCGGGCGTTTCTACAGTATTGGCATGCGTGCTTTCTACTTTACCGTGCCCCTGGTATTCTGGCTGTTTGGCCCGCATTTCATGTTGGCAGCCACCGCTGCGTTAGTCCCCGTTTTGTACCGGCTGGATCGCGCGCCCAAGGTCTTGGAGCAGGATTACTCCTGAGTCTGGCTGCAGCGGCGAGCGCCGCCCGGTTCTGCGGAAACCACCCGCTGATCGAGATGCTGCGTCAATGACTATCGCCGTGGCCCCCCAGCCACGGTCGCCGCTGGAAGATCCGATAGTCCATGTCGGGAAACAGATTGTCGCGCGATGCAACCATACCCAGGTAGTTTTCATCGAGTTTGTCCGCCTCGATCATCTTGGCCAGCCGGCTGAAGCGATGGATGTGTTGTTGGAAGCGTCCCTTGGCGTAATCCATGGCCGTGGCCGAGTGCAGGATAAACGCCCAATCACTCGCTTGTGCCAGCAGCAGTTCGCGCGCCGCCTGATCGAGCATCAAGCGTTGTGTACCGGCGGCATCGGGGTGGCGGGCCACCAGGTCTAACATGCGTTGCGTGGCCTGTTGCAGGTAGGGATAAATCCAGTCGTTCGATTCGTTCAGCCACACCTCATGAAAACCGCCGGCGCCCCAGCTGCTTTCTGTTGGTTGCGCCGTTTGCAGTTCGCCGCAATGATCGAGATAACCCGAGAGTGTGACCGGTTGCAGGCCGCTGGCCTGGACGTGCAGTTTGCGTGCGAAAAAGTCTATCCATTGCGGGCCCTCGAACCACCAGTGACCAAAGAGCTCCGCATCGTACGGTGCTATGACGATCGGTGGTTTATCCAACCGGCTGGAGAGCCACTGCAGCTGCTGCTGGCGTTGCTGCAGAAAATCCTCCGCATGCAGCGCCGCCTGCTGGCGCGCCCACTCGGGATGATAGGGCTCTTTGTGCCGGCCCTTGCCGGTAATGCGGTGATATTTCAGGCCGGTGTAGCCCGCCACCCCGGCGTGGCGCAGCGGCTGCATGTGTGGCGCGTCGATATCGAAGCCGGCGTCGCGATAGAACTCGCGGTAGAAAAAATTTCCCGGATAGCCCGCTTCCCCCGACCAGACCTGTTTGGAGGTTTCGTAATCGCGCCCGAAGGCCGCCGGGCCGCCGGGTGTACGCAGCGGACGATGCACGCCGTATTTCGGCCGCGGATCGGCATGCAGCACGCCATGGGTATCGAGGATGAAGTAGTCTATGCCGAACTCTGCCAGCAACGCGTCCACCCCCGGCAGGTAGCCGCATTCCGGCAGCCAGATGCCGCGCGGCGGCCGGCCGAAGAAACGCGTGTGGGTGCGCATCGCCATGGACACCTGGGCGTAGAGGTTTTCCGGGTGTGTGGCGAGCAACGGAAAATAACCATGGGACGCGCTAGTGGTGAGGATTTCCAGATAGCCGCTGTCCTGGTGGCGGCGAAATGCCGGGATCACATCGAGCTTGTCCTGTTCGACAAAGCGTTCGCGCAATTTTTCGTAACGCGCCGAATAAAACAACGCCAGCGGATAATAGTGCGGGTCGTTGCGCGTGCGCTTGCGCTCCCCTTGCAGCGCGCGGATGCGCGCATCCAAATAGTCCACATAACGCTGTTGCAGCAGCGGATCGGCCAGCATCGACAGCAGGGTCGGGCTGAGAGACAGGTTCAGGTGAAAAGGGATGTGGTCATTTGCCAGCCCGTCGAACATATCCAGCAGTGGCAGGTAGGTTCCGGACAGGGCCTCGAACAACCAATCCTCTTCAAGAAACCGCGGTTGCTCCGGATGGTGCACGAAGGGCAGGTGTGCGTGCAGCACCAGGGCAAAATACCCCGTGGGGGTGGGCGCGAGAGCGGGCAATGTATCCCCCGACTAACGACTGCTGAAGGAGGTGCGCCAGACCAGGGCTGAGTCTTCGGCCATGCCTCCGCAGTGTAGGTACAACTCGCGGAAATCCGTTTCGCTGATCCACCATCGCGGGTCGCCGCGGCCGGCGGCCAGCCGGCTCGGCAGTCGGATATCCGCGTGCCGCCGCATGACGATAAAGCGGCCGTCGCTGGATTGATAACCGATCTCAGCGCGCAGCGGGATGTCGCAGAATTCCGCCGCTAGGTGAAAATAGCGGCTGCCTTGCAGGCCCGGCAGGCTGACTTCATCAACGATGCTGGTGTTGTCCGCGTTCGCCTTCAGGATACGCAGCCGCAAATAGGGCAGCGGCATGGAGCGCGAGGGATCGATACTCCAGGCGGCATGCAGGACGCCGGGTTTCTGCCCGCGCAGCGTCAACATGGGGGCAGCTGGCGGTGGCAACGGCGATGTGCCTGGGAAAGCGGATGCCGCGTTTTCCTCGCTGGCGGACGGCGTGGAGACGGTGGCGACCTTGGCAATGCTGGCGTTGGAAGCAGTGACCCGTTGTGGTGCAAGCCGGCCAACCGTGCGCGGTTTGCGGGCTACCGATGGTGCGTTCGGTGACACGGCGTGGGCGCGCGGCCGGCGTTGGGCGGCATTTTTCTTCTTGGGGGTTTTAGTGACCGCCTTGGACGGCGCAGCCTGTGCCGGTGCCGACGCGGCGGCGATCAAACGCAACAGTTGAGCCTTGGTGAGCTTGGAATATTTTGTCAATCCGAGGGATTTCGCCAGGGCACGGAGTTCCTGCACGGTTTTTTCCGCCAACCGGGGCTTGCTGCGGGTCGTGTGCTTAGACGAAGTGGGCATGGGCTTTACTCCCTGACGCTGTTATACCACGGCGCGCCGGGAAACAAAAAGCACGGGGCCGAGTGCGGGTGTGCTTGGGCCAAATAGGCGTTTTTTGACGTTGATCAATCGGAAAATCCGATCTGGTTTTTCCGCCCGGCAGAAGACTCCCACTGCTGGGTGGAACGCGCGATCGCGAACCATTCAGCCGCGAGGCGTTAACTTCGTCAGCCAGATCCACGGAGTAACGAAGATCACCCGTCCACCAGCCGCGCCGCCCTTCTCGCAAACCAAGCGGCGTCGCAGCTGTCATGCACCTGCGAAACTACGCCGAAGGAAAAACGGCACCTGACCGGTGCGAAGGATACGCGCGCGTCGATAGGTCATACCGGTCTTCAATGTCGCCGCCAAGGATATTGCGTAGACGCTGGCCACGGCGGTGATCAACAGCGTGCCGCAGGCAGGTTACGGATTGCAGGGCGACGGCCAGTGTCCCGGCACGACACGGGTTTGCGTTCCATGCGCGCCTGCGCCATGCTGGGTCTTCGCCAAACGGGAGTCGGGATATGCAGCTACCCTTGGAAATCACCTTGCGGGATATACCGCATTCAGAGGCCATCGAAACACGCATACGCGAGAAGGCGGAGAAGCTTACTCGCTTTCACGGCCGTATCATGAGTTGTCATGTCACGGTAGAGTCACCGCAGCGGCATAAGCACCAGGGCAAACTCTACAGCGTGCATGTGGATATCCGCCTGCCAGGAGGAGTGGAGGTGGCGGTGACGCGGGTGCAGGACGAAGACGTGTTCGTCGCCATCCGCGATGCCTTCGCTGTCGCCACCCGTCGCATTGAAGACCACTCGCGCAAGATGCGCGGCGATGTCAAAACCCACGATGTGCCGCATCATGCGCGGGTGACCAAACTTTTTCCGGCACAAGGCTATGGCTTTATCCAGACGCCCGATGGCCGTGAGGTTTATTTTCACCGCAATAGCGTGTCCGATCCGACCTTCGACGATCTCGAGATTGGCAGCGAGGTATTTTATACCGAGGAGCAGGGCAACGAAGGTCCGCAGGCAAGCTCGCTGACCATGGGCAAGCACCGGGTCCCCGAATGATGCGGATCCTGAGTGGAAGGGTACTTACTTAAGGCGATTGCATAGGGTGGGCATCGCCCACCAGCGGAGGTTATCGACACCCCGTGCGGTGGGCGATGCCCACCCTACGCTCACAAGGTTTTAAGTAAGCGCCATTCGACCCCGAGTGGAATCACGCGCGTTTGGCGAGACTGTTATAAATATCCAGGTAGTGGCGGGCGCTGGCATCCCAGCTGAAGTTTTGGGCCATGCCGGTCTGGACCAATTGCATCCACGCCGTTTTAGTTTCATATAAGGTCAGTGCGCGGTCCAGGGCGGTGAGCAGGTCAATCGCCTTGTCGCCATCGAAGGCAATGCCGGTTGCGTTGCCCGCGGCCAGGCTCGAAGCGCTGGCATCGACCACGGTGTCCGCCAGGCCGCCCACGCGGCGTACGATGGGTACGGTGCCGTAACGCAGGCTGTATAGCTGATTCAATCCGCAGGGTTCAAAACGCGATGGCATCAGGAACATGTCGGCGCCACCCTCGATCTGATGGGCGAGGGCTTCGTCGTAGCCGATGCGCACCTGGATTTTCCCCGCATGCTGCGCGGCAAACGCCTGTAGCGCCCGCTCGTAGCGTGCCTCGCCGCTGCCCAGTACGACGATCTGCACGGGGCGCTGCATCAATGTGGGCAGACACAGCATCACCAGGTCGATGCCTTTTTGTTCCACCAGTCTTCCGACCATCCCCACCAGCGGTATGTCTGCCGCGACTGGCAGGCCGAACGTGCGCTGCAGGGACTGTTTGTTCTCGGCCTTGGCAGCCAGGCGATGCGGACTGTAGCGGGCGGCGAGGTGCGGGTCTTTGGCCGGGTTCCAGATGCCCTCATCGATGCCATTGAGGATGCCAATCAAGTCGGCGGATCGGTGACGCAGTAATCCGTCGAGGCCGCAGCCGAATTCCGGCGTCTGGATTTCGCCGGTATAGGTGGGGCTCACGCTGGTGAGCTTATCGGCATACACCAAACCGCCTTTGATAAACGACAGCTGGCCATGGAATTCGAGGGCGTCGAAGGCCCACCATGCCGGCGGCAGACCGAGATGAACGAAGGTCGCGTGGGGGAACAGGCCTTGGTAGGCCAGGTTGTGGATGGTAAAGACGCTCGCGGGTCGCTGCACCTCCTGCGCCAACAACGCCGGTACCAGCCCCGTTTGCCAGTCGTGGCAGTGCACCACTTCGGGTTGCCAGTCCAGGGGGGTGCGTTTTTGGGCAAGGGCGACGGCCACGCGCGCCAGCAATGCATAGCGTTCGGCGTTGTCATCCCAGGGACGGCCGTCGGCATCGAGATAGGGATTGCCGGTGCGGTTGAATGCCGGCGGATAATCCACCAGCCAGATCTTGACCCGCGTCCCGGGCAAGCGGCCGGCGAGCAGGGTGACTTGGTCTACGCTGCCGGGTATGCTGAGGCTCGCTACGGAATTTAATACGCCGGCACGCTCCACGCACGCAGGATAGGCCGGCAGCAGTATGCGTACATCACATCCGAGCTTAGCCAGCGCCTGCGGCAGGCTGCCGGCGACGTCGCCGAGCCCGCCGGTTTTGATCAGCGGATGGACTTCGCTGACAACAAAAAGAACGCGGAGAGCCGGGGCCGGTGTGCGCTGGACGTTCATGGTTATCTCTGGCAGACCTTGTTTTTACGGGTGTGATCAGTCGTAATCGTTCTGCCGCCTGCGCCCATTGTTGCGTTATGAGCGGGGGGCTGAGGCGCAAGCGTAACTTTTTTGATGGCAACAGACAATTCACTATAATGAAGACGCATCGATGGCACAGCGTTCCGCAGGTCAGAGTTTGCGCGTGCAGCGATGCACGGACACGATGTCCAGGAAGCCGGGATAGGCACAAGGGAGAGTTAGCATGAAGAAACATCCGCCCACGCGTTTCGTCAGTCGACTGACGCGCGATACCCTCGCACTCATCCTCGCCGGTGGGCGCGGGTCGCGTTTGATGCATTTGACGGAATGGCGGGTGAAACCGGCCGTGCCATTTGGCGGTAAATTCCGCATCATCGACTTTCCCTTGTCCAATTGCATCAATTCGGGAATACGCCGTATCGGCGTGCTCACGCAGTACAAGGCGCACTCCCTCATCCAGCATATCCAGAAAGGCTGGGGGTTTCTGCGCGGTGAGTTCGGCGAGTACGTGGAGCTGTTGCCGGCGCAGCAGCGTATCGAGACCTCCTGGTACGCCGGGACCGCGGACGCGGTCTACCAGAATCTGGACATCATACGCAGCCACGATCCAACCTATGTGTTGATACTGGCGGGCGATCACATCTACAAAATGGATTACGGCCCGATGATCGCCTCGCACCTGGAGCACCACGCCGACATGACGGTGGGTTGTATCGAGGTGCCGCTGGCCAGCGCCAGTGCCTTCGGCGTCATGGCCGTGGATCCTGACGGGCGGGTAGTCGATTTCCTGGAAAAACCGCAATACCCCGAGCCCATGCCGGGCCGCGCGGACGTGGCCCTGGCGTCCATGGGTATTTACGTCTTCAATACCGAATTTCTATATGAACAGCTGATCAAGGACGCGGACACGCGCGGATCGAAACGGGATTTCGCCAAGGACATCATTCCTAACGCTATTCACCACTACCGTGTCAATGCCTATGCCTTCCGCGATGCGCAGACCGGCGCCCAGGCTTACTGGCGCGATGTCGGTACCGTGGATGCGTTCTGGGCTGCCAATATGGAGCTCATCGGGCTGACCCCGGAACTCAATCTGTATGACGAGGAGTGGCCCATCTGGACCTATCAGGAACAGCTGCCGCCGGCCAAGTTCGTGTTCGATGACCCAGAGCGGCGCGGCATGGCGGTGGACTCCATGGTGTCCGGTGGCTGCATCATCTCCGGCGCCGTGGTGCGGCGATCGCTGCTGTTTTCCAATGTGCGGGTGGAAGCGAATAGCTTATTGGAGGATGCGGTGGTGCTGCCGGATGTGCAGATCGACGCCGGTTGCCGTCTGCAGCGCGTGGTGGTAGACAAGGGTTGCCGCATTCCGTCGGGAACGGTCATCGGCGAAGACCTGGCGAAGGACGCCGAGCGTTTTTACGTAACACCCGGCGGCATCGTCCTGGTCACCCCGGAGATGCTGGGACAGGAAATACACCATGTCCGGTAGTGCGCGTCTCAAGGTGGTGTTGTGCTGGCATATGCACCAGCCGCAGTACACCAACCTGCTCAGCCACGAGCATCTCCTGCCCTGGACCTACCTGCATGCCATCAAGGACTACGCGGACATGGCCGCGCACCTGGAGGCGGTGCCGGCGGCGCGCGCGGTGGTTAATTTTTCGCCGGTATTGCTGCAACAGCTCGATGCCTACGCCGTCGAGGTGCATGGATTTCTCACCAGCGGTCTGGCGATCAATGACCCCTTGCTGGCGGCGCTGGCCAATCCGGCGTTGCCCGTCGGCCTCGAACAACGCGTGATCCTGCTCAAGGCCTGCTTGCGCGCCAATGAAAAACGCATGATAGATCGTTACCCCGCCTATCGCCGCTTGGCCGACATGGCCGCGTGGCTGATAAGGCATCAGGACGTGATGCCTTATATCGCCGATCAGTTTCTCGCCGACGTGCTGGTGTGGTATCACCTGGTGTGGCTCGGCGAGATGACGCAACGCAGTGATCTGCGCGTGCGCCGGTTGATCGCCAAAGGCAATCATTTCAACCTGCACGAGCGGCGCGAACTCCTCGCGGTGATCGACGAACTGCTGTCCGGGCTGATCGGCCGCTACGCCAATCTGGCACACACGGGACAGGTCGAGCTGTCAGTCACCCCTTACGCCCACCCGATACTGCCGTTGTTGTTTGATTTTCACAGTGCGCAAGAGGCGCTGCCTGCGGCGACCTTGCCGCACCTGCGCGCCTATCCCGGTGGCGCCGGGCGCGCGGCTTGGCAAGTGCAAGCGGCGATCGATACCTTCGAACATTATTTTGGTTTTCGTCCCCAGGGTTGCTGGCCGGCGGAAGGCGCGGTGAGTGAACCGGTGTTGCGGCTACTGGAGAAATCCGGTTTTACCTGGACTGCAAGCGGCGGTCAGGTGCTGATCAACAGCCTGGCCGCCATGCAGACGCCGGTCGCGACGCCCAGCGACCGGCGTCTGCATCGTGGCTACCGCCTGCCCGGCGCAGGCATGAGCTGTTTTTTCCGTGACGATGGCTTGTCGGATCAGATCGGCTTTACCTACTCCGACTGGCACGCGGACGATGCCGTGGCCAATCTGATCGTGCGACTGGAGGAGATCGCCGTCGCCTGCGCCGGTCAGGACGACAGTGTCGTCAGTATCATCATGGATGGAGAGAATGCCTGGGAGTATTACCCGGAGAACGCCTACTATTTTCTCAGCGCCTTGTATCAGCGGCTGAGTTCCCACCCGGCGCTGGAGCTTAGCACCTACTCCGCCTGCCTGGCGGGGCAGGGCGCTCATGCCGAGCTGACGAAACTGGTGGCCGGCAGCTGGGTGTATGGCAATCTTTCCACCTGGATCGGTGAGCCGGACAAAAACCGCGCGTGGGAAATGCTCGGCGACGCCAAGCTTGTCTTCGACGCCGCGCTGGCCAGTGGCCGCTGGCGCGGCGAGGCGCAGGCGCGTGCCGAGCAACAACTGGCCATCTGCGAGGCATCGGATTGGTTCTGGTGGTTCGGTGATCTCAATCCCACCGCGACCGTGGAGGATTTCGATCGCCTCTACCGGCAACACCTGGCGAATCTTTATCAGCTGTGCGGGCAAGAGCCACCGCAATATCTTTCGCAGCCGTTCAGCCATGGCGGCGGCGCGCCGGCCATGGGCGGCGTGATGCGCCCCGGGCAGTCTGCGTGAGTTTAGCCTGCGTGCCAGCCGGGTCCGCTGCAAGCGAAGAGCCGTGATGAAAAACCACTCCGACCCGCATCCGAACGCGCCGGCGCGCCGGCGCGCCGGCATCCTGCTGCATCCGACGTCGTTGCCGGGAGAGTCGCAGAGCGGTGACCTGGGTGATGCGGCGTTTCGCTTCATCGATTTCCTGTCCGCCGCCGGCATGCGCGTGTGGCAGATGCTGCCCCTCGGGCCGACGCATGCCGATGGCTCGCCCTATCAGTGCCGCTCGATACACGCGGGCAACCCGGCGCTGATCAGTCTGGCAAGGCTGCACCAGTGGGGATGGCTTACACCCGACGATGTGAGTCGGGCATACGCCGACCCGGGCCTGCGACAGACCTGTTTGCGCAACGCCTACCAGGGCTATCTGCGTGTGGCCACGCCGCAGGAGTCGTTGGCCTACACACAATTCCTGTCGCGGCACGCCCACTGGCTGGACGATTACGCCTTGTACCAGGCGCTGCAACAGGAACATGCCGGTGCGCCGTGGTGGAGCTGGCCGGCGGCGCTGCGCGATCGCGCACCCGGCGCGCTGAACAAGGCGCGTGCGCGACTGGCGCCGGCGATGCAACAGGTGCGTTTCGAGCAGTATGTATTTTTCCGCCAGTGGCGCGATCTGCGCGACCATGCTACTGCGCAAGGCTTGTGGCTGTTCGGTGACATGCCTATCTTCGTCGCCCACGACAGTGCCGACGTGTGGGCGCAACGCGACTATTTTCTCCTCGACCCGCAGGGCCAGCCGACGGTGGTGGCGGGTGTGCCGCCGGATTATTTTTCCGCCACCGGCCAACGCTGGGGCAACCCACTGTACCACTGGCAGCGCATGCAGGCCGACGGATTTCGCTGGTGGCTGACCCGTGTGGGCACACAGTTGGAGTTGTTCGACCTGCTGCGCGTCGATCACTTTCGCGGTTTCGAGGCGTATTGGGAGATACCGGCTGCGGAAACCACCGCCGTGCACGGACGCTGGGTGTCGGCGCCGGGCGACGCCTTGTTCCAGGTACTGCAGTCCCATTTCGATTCGCTGCCACTGGTGGCGGAGGATCTCGGCGTCATCACCCGCGAGGTGACGGCCATGCGCGAACGTTACGCCCTACCGGGGATGCGCATACTACAGTTCGCCTTCGACGGCGGTACGGACAATCCCTATCCGCCGCATCGCCACGATCGCAACAGCGTGGTGTACACCGGCACCCACGACAACGATACCACCCTGTCCTGGTTCGCCGGCCTGGCGCCGGAACAGCAGCAGCGTGTGCACGACTACCTGGGCTTCCCGGCTGAACCTATGCCCTGGCCGTTGATCCGCGCGGCCCTCGCCTCCGTGGCGGATCTGGCCATCGTCCCCATGCAGGACGTGCTCGCCCTGGGCACAGGACATCGCATGAATACGCCGGGCACCACCGACGGCAATTGGGGTTGGCGTTTTGCCTGGGAACAGGTGGACGAGGGTCTCGCGCAGCGGTTGCGGCATCTTGTGCAGCTGTATGAACGTAGCTAGGGTGGGTGTTGTTACGTTTAGTTGTTGCATTTGGTTGTTGCGATGTCGTACGAACGCCCTTGTCATTGAAGTTCTACGAGAGGCGAGGGTGTCGCGCGCGGCCTGCCGCGTTGGGCCAGCAGGTGCCGTCGCTCACAACCAAATCATGTACCCGCTTTCGTAGCGATGGCTGAGGGCCACATGGAACGGGAACATGCGGATCTTGTAGCATTGCAGGCCCGATAACTTCGGCAACAGGTCGAGATGGAACAGTGCCTGGTCCGTGTCATCGAGCCCATCCGGGGTAAAAACATAGGTGTATTGAATGGTGAATTCGCCGTGCTCGGCTTCCGTCCCCACCAGGCATTCCATCAGCACGTCGTCCGCGGCTATTTTGCCGAGGCGCGCGGCCATGCGGATCGACAAGGTGCTGCCGGATTTGAGGACGTCCGGCGCCTCGTCCAAACGTCGCAGGCTGACGTCCGGCCAGTGTTTCTCGATTTTCTTTTTCCACGCCGCCACTTCGCGCGCGCGTTCGAAGGCGTTGCCCGACAACACCAACTGTTTGGTGCGTGCGGGATGGTAGTAGTTGCGCGTGTAATCCATGACCATGCGCTGGGCATTGAAGCGCGGCATGATGGACTTCATGGACGCCTTGGATTTTTTCACCCAACCCTCGGGATAGCCGTAACCGTTGCGTTCGTAGTACAGCGGTACGATCTGTTGTTCCAGGATGGACATGAGTTCCTGACCTTCCTCCCAGTCGCGGTAGGCGGGATCGTGGTTCGGTTCGTGCGGTGCGATGGCCCAGCCGTTTTCGCCGTTGTAGCCTTCGCCCCACCAGCCGTCGAGCACGCTTAGGTTGATGACGCCGTTGATGCCGGCCTTTTCACCCGAGGTGCCGCTGGCCTCCAGCGGGTACTGCGGGGTGTTGACCCAGACATCCACGCCGGTGACCAGTTTGCGTCCGAGGGCCAGGTCGTAGCCCTCCAGTAGAATGATTTTCCCTTCGAACTCCGGACGACGCGAGAAGTCGTGGATTACGCGGATGAGTTCCTGCCCGGGTTTATCGTGCGGGTGCGCCTTGCCCGCGAAGATCAGCAGCACCGGGTATTTGGGATTGTTCAGCAAACGTACCAGACGTTCCGGATCGGAGAACAGCAGCGTGGCGCGCTTGTAGGTGGCGAAGCGACGCGCGAAGCCGATGACCAGCATGTCGGTTTCGTGGCGCGCCAGCAGCCGCGTGTAGCGCTCGATCAGCGCCTGGCTGCAGCCGTTGCGCCGGTGCTGCAATAACGCGCGCTTGCGCACCTCGGTCTGCAGATCCGCCTTCAGGGACTGGCGCAGGCTCCAATAGCTGTGATCCGGGATATCGTCGATCTGCTGCCAGAAGGTTTCGTTCAGCAGTTCGTTGCGCCAGCTGCCG
This sequence comes from Pseudomonadota bacterium, assembly GCA_043738765.1. Taxonomy (GTDB): domain Bacteria; phylum Pseudomonadota; class Gammaproteobacteria; order Acidiferrobacterales; family UBA6901; genus JANNJF01. The sequence goes on from JAYUFH010000343.1 coordinate 26,362, forward strand.
CCGAAGCGCATATCGAACAGGTTGATCCATTCGCGCGCCAGGAAGGTGGGCACGTGCACGCCGTTGGTGACGTAGCCGATGGGGTTTTCTTCCGCGGGTATCTGCGGCCAGATGTAGGATTCCATGTGCGAGGCCACCTGTCCGTGGATGCGACTGACACCGTTGCGGAAACGCGAGCCACGCAGCGCCAGGGCGGTCTGGTTGAAGCCGTGCTCGTTGCCCGGGCTGCTGCCGAGTTTGAGGAAGGTGGTCTTGTCCACGCCGAGCTGTTTGATGAGATCGGCCAGGTAGGTGGTGATCAGATCGTGGTCGAAGATATCATGGCCCGCGGCCACCGGCGTGTGGGTAGTGAACACCGTGTTGCACGCCACCAGCTCCAGGGCGCTGTCGAAATCCAGCCCCTCCTGCACTTGTTCGCGGCAGCGCTCCAGGATGAGGAAGGCGGCATGTCCTTCATTGATGTGCCATACGTTGGGGTTGCGTCCGACCGCGCGCAATGCGCGCACGCCGCCGATGCCGAGTACTATCTCCTGCTGTATGCGCGTGTGTGTGTCACCGCCATAGAGTTGGTAGGTGATGGAGCGGTCGGCCTCGGCATTTTCCGGCAGGTCGCTGTCCAGGAGATACAGGGTGATGCGCCCGGCCTTGGCCTCCCATACCTTCAGGCTCACTTCCCGCTCCGCCACCTGTACCTTGACGTGCAATTCATGACCGTTGTTGTTGAATGCGGGGGTGACCGGCAGGTCGGCAAAATTGGTGGGCGTGTAGTGGGCCACTTGTACGCCTTCGCCGTCTATCGTCTGGGTGAAGTAGCCCTGACGGTAGAGCAGTCCCACCGCCACGAAGGGCAGGCCCAGATCGCTCGCCGCCTTGCAGTAATCACCCGCCAGAATGCCGAGGCCGCCGGAGTAAATGGGAAAGCTTTCGTGAAAACCGAATTCGGCGCAGAAATACGCCACCAGGTCCTGATCGGGGCTGAGCAGTTCACTGGCGCCGGCGGTGATCGTCTCCTGGTTGTAGGTGTCGTACACCGACAGGACCCGATTGTAGTCCTCGACGAAGACGCGGTCCTCCGCCGCGCGCTCCAGCCTGTCCTGGGACACGCGCCGCAGAAAGACCTTGGGATTGTGCTTGCAGGCGTCCCACAGATCCGAGTCGAGGCGGTAAAACAGGCCACGCACTTGTCGATCCCAACTGTATAGCAGGTCGCCCGCCAGTTCCGTCAAGCGGTGCAGGCGCGGCGGGAGTGTGGGTTGGACCTCCAGCGTAAAGCGGGTCTTGTGCATATCACCCTCGTGATTGTGCCTTGGTACATCGAATGCCGTACGCCCATCTGTGGCAGGCATGCTGTAGCGGCTGCAGACGGAGCGATTATCAGTGGTGGAAAACGGCGCACACCCCACCACGGTTTTTGTTGGTACCCTGAGGGTCGGAATCGAACCGGCACGGTGTCGTTACCACCGGATTTTGAGTCCGGCGCGTCTACCCATTCCGCCACCCCGGCTTGCGGCGAGTATAGCGCACTACGCTTCGGCGATAACAGCACAACCGACAGGACGCGCCAATGCCAATCTGCTAACCTTCGGCTGCATGCGAAAGTCCGATTTCAACTACGATCTGCCAACCACCTTGATTGCCCAAACGCCGGCCGAGCCGCGCAGTGCCAGCCGGTTACTGTCTCTTAATGGTACAAGCGGCGCGCTTGACGACCGCCGGTTTGCCGACCTGCCGGACCTGCTGCGCCCGGATGACCTGGTGGTATTCAATAATACCCGCGTCATCCCGGCACGCTTGTACGGTGAGAAGGACAGTGGTGGCAAGATCGAACTGCTGATCGAGCGTCTGTTGGATGGGCGGAGGGTATTGACCCAATGCCGTGCGAGCAAGCCGCCTAAACCTGAGCAGCGGTTACATTTGGAGGGTGGTGTGGTGGCGCAGGTGGTGGCGCGACGCGGCGAATGGTATGAGGTGGAGTTTCAGACTGAGCGACCGGTAATCGAGGTGCTGCAGGATATTGGGCACATGCCCCTGCCACCTTATATT
>JAYUFH010000344.1:0-4076 GCA_043738765.1 Pseudomonadota bacterium
GCCGGCGCCGCGCTGCCGCTCTACCAGGCCGTGCGGGAACGCGCACCGGAAGAGGCGGCGCCCCTGTTGGCCATCGGCCGGCTGCTCCTGGCGGACAACGACGCGCGCGGGCGTGACCTGCTGGAACAGGCCATGGCGCGCGACGCAGGCCTGACTGAAGCCGCCTGCGAACACGTCTACCACTATCTACACCGCCAGGGACAGTCTGACGAGGCGGCCAAATACTTTCAGCGCGCACAGGAGTATCGCCAGAAGATGGTCCTTGCCACTGCTGAACGCGCGCAGTTCAACATCAGCGACCCGCTGCTGCCACACCCCCTCGGGGACACGGCGATCGAGGCGTTGCGCGCGCAGCTGCGCGACCACCCGCGCATCCGCCGCGCCTATCTGGCGTGCAAGCAGGTCGAACACTTCTCCGAGCAACCGGTGTATGTGCTCGGCATCGAGTACGGCAACTGGATGTCATCGCAACGATCCGCCGCCAACCTGATCCAACTGCTGATCAGGGAAATGAAGTTTCCGGGAGAGACCTTTGTTCTCCTCATCAACCACACCCACAACAGCGCGCAGAAAAAGATCGGCAAACGGCTGAAGGCGATAACCGGCGCACAGATTTATCCGCGTTGAAGGGGGTACAGCGCAAATCTTCAGGCTGCGTTGATAGCGCAGCGCGACTCCCGCGCGGTCGTCCGTTCATAGGCGCCGCCAGGTGGTCGCACCGCCGGCGTCCTCCAGTGCCACGCCTTTGGCCTTGAGTTCATCGCGGATACGGTCCGATTCCGCCCACTGTTTGTTTTTTCGCGCCGCAACGCGCTGACCGATCAAGGCCTCGATCTGTTCAACGGATAGGCCAGCGGCGGCGGGGCCACCCTGCAGGAAGACCTGGGGTTCGCGCTGCAACAGCCCCAAAATCCCCGCCAGTTTGCGCAGCTCCCCGCCCAAGACGCGGGCGTGGGCAACATCCGCGGCCTGCAGGCGATTGATGTCACGCGCCAGATCGAACAACACCGCCAGGGCCACTGGCGTGTTGAAGTCGTCGTCCATGGCGGCAAAAAAACTCTGCTCGTACATCGTAATCACTCCACCGGCATCCGCGGGCAGCGGGACCATCGCCGCCGGCAGCTCATTGCGACCGCCATGCATGGCGGAAGTACTGGATACGCAGGAGCGGTTTCCAGTGAGTGCCGTGTACAAGCGCGTCAACGCCGCCTTGGCGTTGTCCAGGGAGTCTTCGGCGTAGTTCAACGGACTGTGATAGTGACTCGCCAGGATAAAATAGCGCACCACTTCGGGGTCGTATTTCTTCAAAACCTCGCGGATGGTGAAAAAATTACCTAAGGACTTGGACATTTTTTCGTTATCAATCCGCACGAAGCCGTTATGCATCCACACATTCACAAACTTGTGGCCGGTGGCAGCCTCGCTCTGGGCGATCTCGTTTTCGTGATGCGGAAACTGCAGGTCGAGGCCGCCGCCATGGATATCGAAGTGCTGGCCGAGGCAGGCGGTGGACATGGCGGAACACTCGATGTGCCATCCCGGCCGGCCCGCACCCCAGGGTGAATCCCAACGGGGCTCGCCGGGCTTGGCCGCCTTCCACAGCACAAAGTCCAGCGGGTCCTGCTTCATCTCGTCCGCCTCCACGCGCGCGCCCACGCGCAGATCGTCCAGCGCCTTGCCGGACAGCTGCCCGTAGTCGGCAAACTTGCGCACGTGGTAATACACGTCGCCGTTGCTGGCGGCGTAGGCGTAACCGCGCTCCACCAGGGTCGCGATCATAGCGATGATCTCGCGCATATACAGCGTGGCGCGTGGCTCCTGGTCGGGCCGCAACACACCGAGCACGTCGGCGTCTTCGTGCATGGCCTGGATAAAGCGGCCGGTGAGCGCGTCCATCGGCTCGCCATTTTCGTTGGCGCGCTTGATGATCTTGTCGTCGATGTCGGTGACGTTGCGCACATAGGTGACCTGGTAATCGCGCGCGCGCAGGTAGCGCACCACCATGTCGAACACCACCAGCACCCGTGCATGACCCAGGTGGCAGTAGTCGTAGACCGTCATGCCGCACACATACATGCGCACCTTGCCGGGCTCGATGGGAATAAAACGCTCTTTTGTCCTGGTCAGCGTGTTGTAGAGGTGCAGCATGTGAAAAATTACCCGCCCTGGAGAAGTTTGAATTCATTTGACATGAATGCGTGAGGTCGAGTCAAGCGTGTCGATATGCCTGCGGTATGGGTAGGGTGGGCATCGCCCACCACGCGGGGTATCGATGGACGACCCTGGTGGGCGATGCCCACCCTACGTCGCTGCACGGGTTCATGGCGAGTGGAATGAAGCCCGCAGGGCACCACCATGCTTATGCTGTGTATCGCCCCAAACGCTGCTTCGCCCGCGCGACACCGATGAGCGGCAACAGCTTCACCATCTCCGGTCCGTCCAGTTCACCGCTCAGGGCCGCGCGCAGCGGCTGGAACAGTGCCTTACCCTTCGCTCCAGTAGCACCCTTAATGTGCTGACTGAAGGCCTTGAAGTCCGTGCCGTGTTGTTCGAGGGCCGTGAGGGCATGACGAAAAAATTCGCTACCGGCCTCGGTCACCGCCGCGTCACCGCCGTGCGCCGGGGTCCAGTCGTCGGTAAAGATGATTCGGGCCCAGCGCTGCGCATCCGCAGGGATAGTGATGTTGGCGCGCACCGCGTCGATGAATTCGTCGCGCATTGCCTCCGGCACGATGGCGTGCACCGCGGCGCCCATCCACGTCCACAACAGGGTCGACGGAAGCTTGAGCACAGCCTCGTGCTGCCAGTGGAGTAACTGCGCCTCGTCGAAACGTGCCGGTGCACGGCCCAGGCGCGTGCTGTCGAAGTGCGTGGCCAGCGCTTGCATGTCCATGAAGTGGTTGGATTCATAGGTATGGCCGAGACGCGCCAGATAATTCACGATGGCCTCGGGGAAGTAACCCGTGGCGCGCAGCTCCTGCACTGTGCGGCTGCCGTGACGCTTGGACAAGGGCGATCCATCCGCCCCGACCACCAGGGAGATGTGGGCGTACTCGGGCACGGGCAGGCCCAAGGCCTGCAGCAACAGGATCTGGCGCGGGGTGTTGGTGAGGTGATCCTCACCGCGCATCACCAGGTCTACCTGCATGAGGGCATCGTCGATGGCGTTGCAGAAAAAGAACGCCGGCGACCCATCGGAGCGGCGGATGACGAAATCACCGATGTCGTCGGTGCGGAAGGTTTGGGTACCGCGCACCTTGTCATCGAACACCAGCGTGGCGCCGTCGGCCACGTGAAAACGCAGCGTGGCGGGCGTGCCCGCCACCAGGCGCTGCTCGATATCCGCTGCACTCAAGGCGCGGCAACGACCGGAATAACGGGGTGGACGCCCGGCGGCCAGCTGTGTCTTGCGCGCCACTTCCAACTCATGCTCGCTGCAGAAACAACGGTAGGCCTGGCCCTGCTGCTGCAACCTGGCAAAATAACGCTCATAGTCAGCACCACGCTGGGACTGGTAATAAGGGCTATGGGGACCACCGACCCCCGGCCCTTCCTGCCACTTAAGCCCCAGCCAGCCCATGTCCTGCTGCAGCGCCTCGGCGTATTTCTCGTGGCCGCGCACCGCGTCCGTGTCCTCGATGCGCAGGAGAAACGTGGCGTGGGCGCCGCGCGCCAGCAGGTAATTGAACAGGGCCGTGCGGATATTGCCGAGGTGCAGGAGGCCCGTGGGGCTAGGGGCAAAGCGGGTCTTGGGGGCGGAGGCGTGCATGGCTAGCGGCATGGTAACCAAGGGCCAACTGAATTAAAATACGCGGGCACGAAAATAACAGCGGGAAACATCGTTCAGGCAGCCTTAAGCACGCGCCCAATCGAGCCCCGCGCCGTCCACTCCGGAATCGGGTGGCTTTATCACTCGCCCTACATAATATAGGAATAATCCATGAGCCAAGTTCGCCTGCAAACCTCATTCGGCGCGATATTCATCGAGCTGTACGAGGAGAAGACACCCAAGACCGTCGCCAACTTCCTCACCTATGTGCGGGAAGGCTATTACGACAACACCCTGTTTCACCGCG
>JAYUFH010000345.1:0-1506 GCA_043738765.1 Pseudomonadota bacterium
TCGACGCTGGTGATCCCCCACTCCCGCAGGCGCGTCACCACCTGCTGCACCAACACCTCCGGGGCGGATGCACCGGCGGTCAGACCGACCCGGGTCGCACCCTCCAGCCAGGCGCGTTGCATATCCTCCGGGCCGTCGATCATGTAACTGCGCGCGCCCTGCCCCTCCGCCACCTCGCGCAGGCGATTGGAATTGGAACTGTTGGCGGACCCCACCACCAGCACCACCTCGCAGGCGCCGGCTAATTTTCGCACGGCATCCTGGCGATTCTGCGTGGCGTAACAGATGTCGTCCTTGCGCGGCCCCTGGATCGCGGGGAAACGGACGCGCAGCGCGGCGATGACCCGCGCCGTATCGTCCACCGACAGGGTGGTCTGGGTCACGTAGGCGAGCTTGTCCGGATTCTGCACCGCGACCCTGGCCACATCGGCCTCGGTTTCCACCAGGTAGACCCCGCCGTCCGCCTGACCCAACGTCCCTTCGACCTCGGGATGACCGGCGTGACCGATCAACACACACTCCGTGCCGTCCTTGCGGTGGCGGATCACCTCCATGTGCACCTTGGTCACCAACGGACAGGTGGCATCGAACACCTTCAGCCCGCGCCGGTTCGCTTCCTGCCGCACGGATTGGGGGATGCCGTGGGCGCTGAAGATGACCGTGGCGTCGTCCGGCACTTCATCCAACTCATCCACGAACACCGCGCCCTGGGCGCGCAGGTTGTGCACCACAAAGCGATTGTGCACCACCTCGTGACGCACATAGATAGGCGCACCGAAGCGCGCCAAGGCCTGCTCCACGATCTCAATGGCGCGATCGACGCCGGCGCAAAAACCGCGGGGATTGGCAATAACCAAGTGCATGGAAGGGATCAACCGTTGGGGGTCTTAATGGAGTGCCGATTATGATCGGATTTGCCGCGCAGGTCCATGCACGCCGGGTGCGACGTTGCCAGCCTTACGCTCACTCCACTGCCAGGATCGTCACATCGAAGCTGAGGTCGTGCTCCGCCAGGGGATGAGAGAAATCCACCTGCACGCTGTCTTCATCCACCGCCATGATCATGGCCGGCACCTCCTCACCGGAGGGCAGCGCAAACCCCATGACCGTACCCGGAACCAGCGCCATGTCGGCCGGGAAGTCGGTGCGAGCAAAAATATGTTGCGCGTCCGGATCCGCCGGCCCATGCACCTCGCCCGCCAGAATATCGAAGTGGCGCTGCTCACCTTGCGCGAGGCCGATCAGGTATTTTTCCAGGCCCTCGGCGATGTCACCTTGCCCGATGACGATGGTCAGGGGTGCATCCGGCTCGGTGTGATCAACTACCAGGCCGTCCGCGATGCACAGCGTGAAGTGCAGGGTGACGCGGCTGCCGGTGCGAACCTTATTTTCAGACAACACTTTCTCCTGATTTACCAAACCACACTTATTGATAGAAATACTGCGTTAGCTACCGATTATATTTGACATTCAATGTGTCCATGACGGTAAAGCAACTATTGCTCA
>JAYUFH010000346.1:0-4067 GCA_043738765.1 Pseudomonadota bacterium
GTCAGTTCCAGCCGCTCCTGGAGCAGCCGGCGCAGCGGCGCCGGCGCCAGGACTTCGGCGTCCGGGCCGTACTTTAATATGTCCATGATCAGTTCGCGCGCATCGCTGTACGGAATGCGCAGCTCGTAGTAACCGTCGCCGCGCCAGCGGCCGATCTGTTTCGGATGCCACTGCTCGTCCGCCACCCAACGGGCACGCTCGGGCGTGAAGCGCAACACGGCGGTCTGGGTTTGGCGGCCGGCGAAAATGCCATAGCCGCTGCCGAGTTCGGCGTCGAGTTTTTTATCCGCGAGGGTGCGCGCCTTGCCGCCCGCGATGGCGGCGTGGCGTATTGTGTCCATGGAGAAGATGCGCAGCGCCTTCTTGCCGTGATCCCAGGCGTCGAGATACCAGTTGTCGCGATAATGCGCGAGGCGCTGGGGTGAGACCTCGCGTTCGGATTCCGCGTTGCGCTGGCGGTTGTAGTGAACGATGCACAGGCGCTTGCGCGCGAGCAGGGCGTGGGCGATAGTCTGGAAGTGCGCGGGTTCGAGGGCGCGGGCGGCGAGCGGCAGGACGCGGATGCGGCGCGCGACTTCCTCGAAGGTATGGTCGTCTTTTTCCAGCAGCTTGCGGATGCGCTCCTGCAGGGGTTGGATATGCGGGGTGAGCAGGCCGGGTTGCAGGCGGTCGAGGAGATGGTGGAAGGCGAGCAGGGCGTGGGTCTCGGCGCTGCTGAACCACAGGCCCGGCAGTTCATGGCGCGGAGCGGCGGGGTCGGGGTCGTGCAATCGATAGCCGCGCTTTGCGCGGTCCCAGGGGATGGGTGCTTGCAGCCGATCGCGCAGGTATTCGATATCGCGCTTGAAGGTGGCGGCGGAGATATCGAGCGCGGCGAGAAACTCCCCGATCGGCACGAATTCGCGTGCACGCAGCATGCGCTCGATCTTATAGAAGCGCTCGGTGCGGTCCACCCATGACCTCGCTGATCCGTAGTTGTAAGTTTATCAGACAGGATTGGCGGCAAGATCGCAAGCGCTACTAAACATAACGCCATAAATAATGCCGCCTGGCCGTGGCAGTAGTAGATGTAGGGTGGGCATTGCCCACCGGACAGGGCCACGATAGGCCACGATGGTGGGCGATGCCCACCCTACAAACCAGGCGTTTATGTCGCTATGTTTAACTATCCTGAGTATCAGGGGGTCTGAACCTCAGCCTGCCGGGCTCGACGGTGATGATGGCACCTGATTCCAGATCTTTGCCATGAAGCAAGAGTACCTGTAGGCAGGTCATGCCTTGTTGTCTGGCAGCAATATTAACGAGCCGGAGAATTCCTCTGTGAGGTGCGGCGCGAATGATGGCGAGTTCGCCAAAGTCTTTGTCGAGTGTGACCAGAATGCGTCCTTCACGGTGGGCATGCGCGAGTATCTCATCATCGCCCGGGTCTTCCGACCAGTCGCCAGTCCAGATCACATCATGTCTTGCCGCTTCCAGCTCCTTGCATGCGCCACCCCACACGCAGGTATCCAGAAGCAGTTTCACGTACCCGTATCCAGATGCAACGGTTCAATTCGTTCGTGACCGACCAGCCGGCGGGCATAGACCAGGCAGGCCTGTATGTCCTCCGGTTCCAGCCAGGGATAGCCCTCAAGGATAGTCGCGGGAGTGGAACCGGCTGCCAGCATTCCGAGAATATGTTCAATCGCCAGGCGCCGGCCGCGAATGATGGGTTTGCCGCCGAATATCTTGGGATTGACGGTGATTCGTTCCAGAAGCTTTTGTTCATCCATAGTCGTGGGTTCCTGTCGGTCCGGCAAGTTGACTGCATGTTGAAAACTATAGCAAATCTGGCAGCCGGCGCACACACCCGGATCGTCGGCTGATCTATTGTACATGCACCGCCCGCAGGCGCCGGCGCTTCAGCAGTGCATGGGTGATTGCCTGGAAGCAGTCGGCGTTTGCATGGCGCATGGACTGTGACAGCACGCGGATGCGCCGTGCGATTTCCTCGTCGGTTCTTCCCGTCCCGGTCTCCTTGTGAGCCGTCGATGGTGCGAGGCTACTACAGCTTCAGGCGTTGGCGCAGGTCACGCAGGATGGACTCGGCGCCGGGAGCCCGCTGCGCGCGCATGTCGCGCTCGAATTGAATGAGCAGCGCCTCGACCATTTCACGGCCGTCGGGGGTTTTCACGGCCTGGTTCGGGGTTTTGCCGCCGAGGGTGGGGAGTTTTTCGCTCGGCCAGTTTTCGTAATGCTGTGCCATGAGTCGGGTCAGTTGCGCCTGCACCGCCAGGTCGGCGTCGAGCGCTTGTTGTTTGGCGCGCCCGGCAGAACTCATTGTCGGCGCGCCATGCCTGAGCATGGCCTCGGGCGATTCGGTAACGGTGGTGCGGTAGCGCGTATTTTTGCCCATCAGTTTTTTTGCAAGCGCCGCAAATTTTTTCGCGCGTTTCGCGGAATTGACCTCCACGCTGAGCCGGTGACCCTCGATGTGAATGTGGCCGATGACGGTGTTATCCCAATGCCTGTGTAGTTTGTTGCCGCGCTTGAGCCAGGGGAACTTGACGGTGTGCAGTGCGCCTTGTGCATCGAAGCCTGCCTCGGCGAGCATCTCCTCCTCGGTCGCGTCGAGTGCCAGGTTTTTAAGGGCGTCGAAGATAACCTGCGGCGAGTCGATGTCGTACAGGAGTCTATGGAACAGAAATGGGTCGCCGTCGGTGTTGGTGAGTATCGGTGGCGGCGGGTTGAGCAAACGTTCCGCCACCTCGTGATAGATATCGAACATCTCCAGATCGTAGTCCTTGAGAAACGCGGGCGTGAGGGTCGATCCCGACGCGGCGATTTTCCGGCGTAGTTCGAGGATCGGCGCCTTCTCCATCGGTGGAATCATCACCGCCGCGCAGCCGTCGATCTCGGCGAGATCATCGAGCACGATGACCTTGGCGAACAGGATGTCGCCCGGCGCGGCGTTTTCTGATCCCATGCGCTCGATCACCCAGCGTTGGTCGCCGGTGAAGAGGTCGTGCAGGGCGAAACCCTTGCCGGGTTCGCAGGTAACGACCTCATGGAAACTGAAGGCCGCGGCCTCACAGGCTTCGAGATAGCGCGTCTGGAGCGGGTCGATGCGGCGCGCCTGTTGCCGGTAGACGGCGGCGACCGTGAGTTGCAGCGGTGCGCCCGTCCTGACCTGGGTGTCTTCCGGGTCTGGACGCCAGTCGTAATAGAACCACGGCCAGAACACCTGCGAGTGCGGCGATTCGGGATCGAACGGCACATCCTGCCAGAGCGTGAATTCATCCCAGGCTTCGTAGATGGCTTCCTGGCCGAAGGTTCTCACGGCGCAATCGAGCAGGCGCTCGACCAGTCCTGCGTTCACCTGTCGCAGTTTGCGCCAGAGAAAATCGCTGTCCGCAGGCTTACTGCCGGCCGCGAGGCAGCAGTGCTTATACTTCTTGGCGCTGCCGCAAGGGCAGGGGTCGTTACGTCCGGTCGTCATGTGGTCGCTGAAAAGTGCAAGGGTCGATGTTCGGTTGCTGGGTTAGTGTAATGAAACTTTTCCGGCTTTCCGGAGTAGCCTGGGCCTCGTCTGCGCGTGTGACTGAGGAGAGCGATAGTATAAGTGCACACATCATCATTCATCGATCTTCGTCAGTTTGTATTAACACACTGGATTCATAATGGCACTGGCGAGCGGGTTATCGCCACGGACACGATATAAAAGAACACCAGTGTGGCTGCTATCCAGGCAGTGACGCGTACCGTTTTTGTTCCCCCCCGTTTCAGTGCCAGAGTACCCAGCACGATGTAGGCCACCAGCCCCAGCACTTTGGCCGTGAGCCAGGCGTGGGTGCCGGGGTATTGGTGGATATTGATCGCCAGCAGGATGCCGGCGCCCAGTAATATGGTGTCGATGACATGCGGCAGCACCTTCACCCAGGCATTATTCAACAGGGGTGATGCGCGCAGCATCCAGAAGCCGCGCAGGGTGAAACCGCTGATGGTGAGGATGGCGCAGGTGATGTGGAGGGTTTTGACCAGCATGGGAGGAGGACTCAATGGAAATTAGTTTTCGATGTTTTCTATCG
>JAYUFH010000347.1:0-1503 GCA_043738765.1 Pseudomonadota bacterium
GTCTCGCGGCGCATTCTTAGCCCCGACCGTCCTGCGGCTGGGAAACGCCACACTGACTCTACGCTGGGTCCCTACCCAGCTATCGGGGGCTTCTCGCCAAGGTGGCCCTAATTTATGGGCCATCGCTTTGCTCTCCCTGGCTCGGCGATGGATGGGCGAGGTAGAGCGCCGTAGGGAACAGGCGCCGAAAGGACGGAAGTACTGGCGCCAGGCCCCTTGGGGCAAACGCAGGAGCAGTTTCCAGTGCGATGCCCACCCTACCGGTGCAAGGCCTTAAGTCAGCGTCACACGCTTCAGGGTCCTCTTTATACAAAGAGGCTCTTAAAATATATCCACTAAGACTTCACCGGACGCTTAGTCAGCTTGCGTTGCAGCGTGCGTCGATGCATCCTCAAACGCCGCGCCGTTTCCGAGATGTTCCCCTGACATTCCATCAGCACCTTCTGAATATGTTCCCATTCCAGGCGCGCCACGGAGATGGGCCTGGCCTCCACGGGCGCTGCCACATCGCCGGCCTCTCGTTGAAACGCCGCAACGACTTCATCCGCATCCGCGGGTTTGGTCAGGTAGTGCACGGCGCCGAGCTTAATCGCTTCGATGGCCGTGGCGACACTGGCATAACCGGTGAGCACCACGATGCGTGTGTGTTCATCCAAGACCTTCAACTTCTGCACCAGCTCCAGACCCGAAGGTCCCGGCATCTTGAGATCGACCACAGCGTACTCCGGCGGGCTAACCTCTGCCGCCGCCTGGGCATCCACCACATTGTGCGCAACGCGCACTTCGAAGCCGCGCTTGCCCAGGGCCTGGGACATGACCTGGCAGAAGGTCTCGTCGTCGTCCACCAGCAGCAGATCCGGGCGGTCATCGCTAACGCTATCGGCCATACTCAGTCTCCCACCAGCAGATCGCCGAGCGGTAACACCAGACGGGTGCACGCACCGCCACCTGTGCGGTTGAAGAGTTGCACTGTTCCGCCGAAGCGGTTGAGTGTGGCGTGAGCGAGAAACAGGCCCAGTCCCAACCCGGCCTCCTTGGTGGTGAAGAACAACGTCCCGGCATTTTTCTCCACCGCCGGCACCAGGCCCGGGCCACGGTCGCACACCTCCAGCCGTAGTTCGCGTTCATCCCACTGTCCGTCCACTTCCACCGGTCCGGGGGCGGCGTCGGCGGCGTTGTTAAGAATATTCGTGATTGCCTGACGCAAAGTCAGTTCCGCGAGCAAGCTGGGTGCCGGTTGCGTACCACGCCAGTGCGTTACCACCTGTGCCGCCGGACGTAAAGTGCGCCAATGCATTATCACCTCCTCCAAATAATCATCGAGGTGCATGCGCCCGCCGGACTCAGCGCGCGCCTGTCCGGCGGACTCGGTCAGGCTGGAGAGTATGCGTTTGCAGCGTGTAACCTGGTCGCGCAGCATGCCGAGCCCGTGCGCGAGTTCGCTGGGAGTAACAATTTCCTGTTCGAGTTCCTTGATCAGCACTGCCATGGTGGACAGCGGTG
>JAYUFH010000348.1:0-10752 GCA_043738765.1 Pseudomonadota bacterium
CACTGGAACAAAGCCGCTCCCGCCTCTATCGGATGGCCTTTGCCTGGTGTCATAACGCCGCCCTGGCGGACGACCTGGTGCAGGAAACCCTGACCAAAGCAATTCAGAAGTCTGCCCAGCTACGCGACCCCCAGGCTCGTGATGCCTGGTTGTTCAGTATCCTGACCAATTGCTACCGCGATCATTTTCGCCGGCAGCGGGACATGGACGATATAGACGATGTGGAGCTGGCGCACGACACCACACCGGAGTCGGAGAACTCAGAACAGCAGATAGTTTCCAAAGTGAGACTGGCCGTCGCCAAACTGCCGGAAGGTCAACGGCAGGTGGTGACACTGGTGGATCTGGAAGGATTTTCGTACGTCGAGGTGGCCACCATCCTGGATATCCCCATCGGCACGGTGATGAGTCGTCTCTGCCGGGCACGTACGGCCATGAAAGCGCTCCTGCTGCGTGAGTTTGGAGAACAAGTTGGACCCCAGGGAAGCCAAATACGGAGAATCAAATGAGTAACGAACAACAATTTTCAGACGAATACCTGAACTCCTTCGTCGACAATGAACTGACGATAGAGGAAAAGAGCCGCGTCTACATCACCATCAACCAAGACGAGATACTCAATCGGCGTGTGTGTGAGTTGCGCAAAATACATGACGTGGTTCAGCTCGCGTACAAAAACCTGCCACCACCTCCTGCCCGGCCGTCACCCCAAAAGTCCTCACGGCTACGTCACGGCGTGGCTGCCGGACTGGTGTTCATGCTCGGCGTACTGTTCAGCTGGTTCCAACTCGGCGCCTCAACCAGCATCTTGCGCCACAACATCGAGCGCACTGCCAACAGTCTGGTCACCCGCGGGATTGCGCTAGTCAGCCCCGCCGCGCCAGCATCTGCCAGCCAAACGACGCACGTCGTAGCCAACGCCGACCCGCAGGTAATGAAAGTCCTGTTTCACCTGAGCAGCGGCAAGCCCGAACATATCAAAGAAGTACTGGACGAAGCGGAAAACCTGCTGCAGCTATACGAGAAACAGCAACAGCCGGCACGCGTGGAGATCATCACTAACGGCCAGGGGTTGAATCTGCTGCTGGCAAATCGCTCCCCCTTCCCGGAACGTGTCAGCCGCATGCAAAAACGCTACAGCAATCTGAGATTTGCTGCGTGCCAGAACACGATGGACAAATACAGCGACCTGGGCATCGAAACTCGTTTGCTGCCCAACATCATGGTGATCGATTCCGGTGTCGCGCAGATCATCCGGCTGCAACAGCAGGGATGGGTGTACATTCAGGTCTGATCCTGAACAGCCTTTCTTAACATTACCAACCACTAGTCTAGGAGACCAAAAGTTATGACAAAAACCATTACAGCCCTGATGGCAACCGCACTGCTTGTCCTATCCACCAATTTTACTCACGCCGCGGGCGACGCCAAGTCCAAGTCGGAGAGCAGCTACCCCAGGCAAAAGGTTGTCTATCACATCAATACGAATGACGAGAAGCTCCTGAAGGCCGCGCTGGGCAATATCCAGAATCATATCAACGCCGTCGGCAAAGACAACATCGACCTGAAGGTCGTGATGCACGGAGACGGCCTGGATCTGCTGAAAATGGCCAACACCAACCCGGACATGCAGAGCAAGATACTCAACCTCAAGAGCCAGAAAGTCGAATTCGAGGTATGCAACAACACCCTCGTCGGCCGCAAGATCAACTATAAAAATGATCTGTTCGATGTCAGCCAGAAAGACATCGTGCCGAGTGGCGTAGCGGAACTGGCCAAACTGCAGCAAGAGGGCTACGTCTACATCAAGCCCTGATCGCATCTTCTTCTCCTCTCTTCCGCCCGCGTAAGCGGGCTTTTTTTTGACGGCAACAACGACTATCCTGCGCACTACCCGGCTTACCGGCCCCCTACGACCGCAGGAACCACGCCATGTCGGAGCTGTTTGAAGCACTACCCTCCCTTGAGGAAATAAAATACGCACTGACCCTGGCGACCACCTGGTGGCAGATCGGCGTGCTCATCACCGGCATCGCCCTGGCCCTGCTCATCGGATTGCAGCTGCAGCGCCGCCTGCAGCCGGTGATACAGCCCGGCGGCACCCGGGGTATCCGCCGCACAGCCATGCGTACCGGCGTGCTCGTGGCGATTCCCCTTATCCTATGGCTATGGCTGGTGGCGGCCAGCACCTTGCTGCGGAATTTGAAGGGAATGCCGACGCAACTCCTGCACCTCGCCACCCTCCTGGTGGGCGCGCTGACGCTGATCCGCATGGGCGTCTTTGTCCTGCGTCACAGTTTCAGCCCGGGCAGTAAGCTCAAGGCCTGGGAAGGCGCCATGACGATCAGCATTTGGGGGATCGTGGCCCTGCATATCCTTGGCTGGCTGCCTTTCGTCGAACAGGTACTGGATGACTATGCCATCACCCTGGGCAAGGTGCGCGTCTCGATCTATACCGTGGCGAGCTTCGTCCTGTCGATTGCGCTATTGATCCTGGTGGCCCTGTGGTTGTCGAACGCCATTCAGTCGCTGATTTCCCGCAGCCAGGCGCTGGACGAGAACCTGAAGATCGCTATTACCAAGCTGACGAAATTCCTCATGCTGGCCCTGGCGGTCCTGACCGCCATGGTGACGGCGGGCATCGACCTTACCGCCCTGGCGGTCTTCGGTGGCGCCTTGGGTGTGGGCCTGGGCCTCGGCTTGCAGCGTATCGTGAGTAACTTCGTCAGCGGGATCATCCTAAGCTTTGAAGGCTCCGTGCAGCCAGGTAACGTCATCACCGTTGGCCACACCTTCGGCGTGGTAAAAGAACTGCATGCGCGCTATATCGTGGTACGCAACCGCGATGGCATGGACATTCTCATTCCCAACGAAAACCTTATCACCGCAGAAATTATCAACTGGTCCTATGGCGACCGGGACGTGCGTTTCCACCTACCGGTGCAGATCAGCTACAACGACGACCCGGAACTAGCACTGACGATACTGGAGAAAGCCGCCCTCGACACCCCACGCGTACTGCATGACCCAGCCCCCGCCGCACGCCTGATGGGCTTCGGCGAGAATGGTATCGATCTGGAATTACGCCTGTGGGTCAACGACCCGGAGAACGGCGTCAACAGCGTGCGCTCGGATGTGTATCGGCGCATCTGGCGGGATTTCCGCACCGCGGGCATCACCATCCCGTTTCCGCAACGGGATGTGCATTTCAAACCGGCATCGGCAGCGGATATTTCCCGTACAGCCGATACTGCAGGTAATCGCGCAGGATCTGTCCGTGGTCAAAGGCCAGGGGCTGCGGAAGATCCTGCGGACTGAACACACCCAAGGCCGCGGCATCGTCCTGCGCCAATGGGCTACCCTCTGATGCCGCCACATACACAACCGATGCGGTGTGTCCGCGGGCGTCGCGCCTGGGATCGGAGTAGCACCCCAACAGCGCTGTCAGTCGCACCGTCAGCGACGTCTCCTCCCGCGCCTCGCGCACGGCGGCCTGTTCCACCGACTCACCGACATCGACAAACCCCCCGGGCAAGGCCCAACCTGAGGGCGGGTATTGTCGTTGGATCAGAACGATGGGCCGATCCGGACGATGGATCAGTTCAATGATGATATCCACCGTCAGTAACGGCGTCACCGGAGGCTGCATGTTTACTCCCAGCTCAATATGAAAAATGGCGCGACTAAGTGTGCACTGACGGGCCACGCTAGGACAACTGTGGCAGGCGACGAAACCTTGCGCGCATATCCGAGTCAGAGTAGTTATCAGTGCCACCAGTCTATCTTTCCGCCACTAAATCTCGTATAAAAATCCAATAAAAATAACCGAGTACCTCAGCCGGGTAATGCCATCGGGCGGATAGGCTATACTTCACCACTGCTATACTTAAGTTTCCCGCAATCGCATTATTTGCGCATTATTTTGGAGATTTCATCCCGTATGTTTGAAGGACACCTGACACTACCCACTTGGGGCTACATCGTCACAGCCCTGACGCTTACCCATATCACCATCGCCAGCGTCACCATTTTCCTGCATCGCCACCAGGCGCATCGCTCCCTGGAGCTGCATCCCCTCATCAGCCATTTCTTTCGTTTCTGGCTGTGGCTGACCACCGGCATGGTCACGCGGGAATGGGCGGCCATCCACCGCAAGCACCACGCCAAGGTGGAGACAGCGGAGGACCCGCACTCCCCGCAGCAACACGGCATCAACAAAGTGCTGTGGTTGGGTGTCACCCTTTACCACGACGAAGCGCAGAATCAGGCGACCCTGGAAAAGTATGGCCACGGTACCCCGGATGACTGGATCGAACGAAATCTCTATACCCGTTACAACTACCTTGGCATCATTGTCCTGCTGGCCGTGGACGTGACGCTGTTCGGCGTCCCCGCCGGACCCTTGATCTGGCTGACGCAAATCCTCTGGATTCCGTTCTGGGCCGCCGGCGTCATCAACGGTATCGGACATTTCTGGGGTTATCGCAACTACGAAGCACATGACGCCAGCACCAACATCTTCCCCTGGGGCATCCTCATCGGTGGGGAAGAGCTACACAACAACCACCACACCTTCGCCAGTTCCGCGAAACTCTCATCGAAGTGGTGGGAGTTTGACATCGGCTGGATGTACATACGTCTGCTCGAAATCTTCAAGCTTGCACGCGTCAAGAAAATTCCGCCGGAACTCGCCTACAAAACCGGTAAACAGCAAATCGACCTGGAAACCGTGAAGGCGGTTGTCACCAATCGTTTCCAGGTGATGGCGCATTTTGCCCGCGAGGTGATGAAGCGCGTACATAGCGAGGAAATGGAAAAGGCCGACCGTGCCGACCGCGAGAGTTGGACCCTGCTCAAGCGTGCGCGCAGACTGATGGTGCGTGAAACCAAGCTGCTTGATCCCACCAGCGGTGTCTGGCTGCAAAAAGCCCTCGACCGCCATCAGAATTTACGCACGGTCTACACCATGAAGCAGAAGCTCCAAGGCATCTGGCAGCGTTCCGCCGCCACCCAGGAGCACCTCATCCAGGCGCTCCAGGAGTGGTGTCACGAGGCCGAGGCCACGGGCATCCAAGCCCTGCGCGACTTCTCGCTCAAGATTCGCACCTATTCACTCGCGTCGGTCAGCGCTTAACACCACGTCGCCAGGGCGCCGTTGAAGCCCTGGCGACGCCTGCTTAAAACACACCTGTTTTTCCGATCTGACAGTATCGGCAACCGGCAACGTCGCGATCAGGTGAGGCGTGCCAGACGGCTATGCAATGGACTGGTGCGTGGAAAATGCGCCTTGAGGAATTCCATCTGATCCGCCAGGACACGCTTGCCTTGCAGATAGACGTATTCTGCATGGGTTGGGCAGAACGGCACAGCCAGCAAAGTCATGCCCGCCTGCTCCGGCGTGTACCCTGCCTTGTGATTGTTGCAGCGCTTGCACGCCGTAACCACGTTGGTCCAGCTATCCATACCGCCCTGACTGAGCGGGGTAACATGATCGCGCGACAGTTCGCGCGCATGGAAAGGCGTTCCGCAATAAAGACAGAGGTGGGCATCGCGCGCAAACAGCGCCGGATTGCTCAATGGTGGGGAATAATGCTCCATCACCTTGGCGAAGGCGCGGTTGTCCCCGGCGGTAGCGATAATGGAATTCACCTCGATCACACTGCGTAAACCAGTAACGGCATTGTAGCCGCCGTGCACGCGATAGAGGGAGACGCCACAGGTATAGGCCACCTGGCCAAGATGATAAAGACGCACCGCATCCTGGAAGTCGATCCACTCCAGCGGCATGCCCGCCACGTCGGTGCGCAACACTTGCTGATTAAGAGAATACAAGGTCGTTCCTTTCATCGGAGTCAAAAGCATACCGCTGCTTGTTGAAAAAAATTGATTACATGCTCTCTGTCGCGCCCCTGATCAGCGACCCCGACACAGGTCTGGGATCAACATAACCGAGCGATATTTTTATCCGATCCGCCGGCACTTGTCCATGTTTTGCTGTCAGAAGCGGAATCCCAGTTCGGCCACGGCACCCACGTCATGGTCTTTGCTCACGGCTCCACATCCGGATGTACGCTGAAAACCGACAGCCCGAGTCCTACGGAATACCGATCGTGAGTACGCTGCTCCATTAACAAATAATTGATTGCAGCGCACTGCTGAGGAGTTCCAATACGGCTATTTGTACCCCGCCACGCCCGGCGGTACACTGCTTTTTGTAAGTGTAGCAGCTACGCCTGCGACAACCTGTCCTAGGGAATACGCGCGCACACCTCTCTTCGACGGATAAGCAAGTGACCCTTCAGTCAGAACTTACCCTTTACTACCACTGGCTGCGCCAGCACGGCATCAACGATTCCCACAGCGGCAATGCCTCGGTGCGTACAGCCGCGAGCATCTGGGTCACCCCCACTGGCGCCTGTGCCGATACCTTGCAACCTGAAGAATTGGTGGAATGTCCCCTGGAGGGGCCTTTCGACAAGGGCGCTTCGCTGGATGCGGCTTTGCATGCCGCGGTCTACCGGGCCAATCCGGAAGCCCGCGCGATCCTCCACAGCCACGGACCGCACACCGTCGCGCTCACGCTGAACGGCAAAGATTTTTCGCCACCGGATTTTGAGGGACAGCTCTATTTTCCCCGCGTGCCGGTCGTGACTATTGCGTACGAGCGTTATTTCGCCGAGGCGGCACAGGCTGTTTCCGGGATTCTCGCCGAATATCCGATCATGGTGGTGCGTGGCCATGGCGTTTATACCTGCGCCAAAACCCTCAACCTGGCATATAAATGGACCTGCTCACTGGAACATTCCGCCAAGACTGCGTTCATCGCACAGATGGCTGGGCGTTTATAAATCGATGTAGCGGTCACACTGCGCAGCTATCCTGAAACACAGTTTCTGCCCTATGCATAGCCACAAAGTCTGTCGTGCAGTCCCATCGGCAGCCTGGGTGACTATTACAAATACCCTTGAAACAAAAAACCCGGCAATGCCGGGTTTTTTGTTTTTCGGATAGCGCGGACAGTTACTTGATCTTGGCTTCTTTGTAGGCCACATGCTTACGCACAACGGGATCGTATTTGCTGATCTCCATTTTGTCGGGCATGGTGCGCTTGTTCTTGGTGGTGGTGTAGTAATGACCGGTACCGGCGCTCGACACCAGTTTTATTTTGTCACGTGCGGATTTTGCCATGATCTAGTCCTCTGTATTCACTCTTAGGCAGGGCACTGAACCCCACTTATCGCTCTTAGGCAGGGCACTGAACCCTATATTCGCTCTTAGGCAGGGCACTGAACCTTAGACTTTCTCGCCACGGGCGCGCAACTCGGCGAGCACGGCGTCGATGCCTTTCTTGTCGATAGTGCGCAGGGCGTTGTTGGTGATGCGCAGGCTGACCCAACGCTTCTCGCTCTCCACCCACAGGCGACGGTAATGCAAATTGGGCAGGAAACGACGCTTGGTCCTGTTGTTGGCGTGCGAGACGTTATTCCCGCTCATGGGACGCTTGCCCGTTACCTGACATACTCTCGACATGTTCTGTTCTCCGTACTCCTGCCCACAGCAGGAAAGCGCGCTTTTATACCAGAATCCAGCGGCGAAGGGTAGCCCCACGTGGCCGGGACGGCCTCAATCGATAGGCTGAGCGCCAAACACCCTGGCGCGACAACGGGTAATCATCCCTGAAACTAGCCACCCCACCCCCGCCCCCGCATCAAACGCTTGGGTCATCACCCGTTGCTGCCAGCCTTGCAGGATGGCTGGCGGGGCGCCCCGCCAAACGGGATGCGCCCGAACCAGGCTGGGGTCGCCCGCCGTAGAGATTGGACCTCTTGGACCTCCGGGGCCAGGATGGGCGCCGATCCGGCCGATGGCGCACAAATCTAGTTCTAAGGTGGGTTTATGGCCCGCGGCCACCCCACCCCACGGTGGAACGCCGCCGCCAGGGCCTGGGTCCTGGGTAATGCTGTCTTGCTTCGGATGCGCTACCACCACCAATCCCTGCCTACCTCATGCCCTCCCTACAGCAAACCACGGTCACAGAAGGACACCACCTCTCCATCGCCGATAACCAGATGGTCTAACACCCGGATATCCACCAGGGCCAGGGCCTCCTTCAGCCGGCGGGTCAGGGCCTCGTCCGCCTGACTTGGTTCAGCCACCCCAGAGGGATGGTTGTGGGCAAAAATAACCGCGGCGGCGTTGATCTTGAGCGCCGCTTTGACCACCTCCCGCGGGTAAACCGACGCGCCGCTCAAGGTGCCGCTGAACATCTCCTCGAAGGCCAGCACGCGGTGCCGATTATCGAGGTAGAGGCAGCAGAAAATCTCGTGGGGCTTGTCACGCAGGCATGCCAATAGATAGCTCTTGGCCTGCAGTGGCGATTCCAAGGCTACTCCGCGCTGGAGCGCCGCACCCAGATGCCGCCGACCCATCTCCAGCACCGCCTGCAGTTGGGCATATTTGGCATTGCCCAGGCCGGGGGCTGCGCAGAACTGAGTCCGCTCCGCGGCCAGCAGTTCGCGCAAACCACCGAAACGCCCCAGTAGTTCGCGCGCCAGATCCACCGCCGTCTTGCCCGGCACCCCGGTACGCAAAAAAATCGCCAGCAGTTCAGCATCGGATAAAACGTCCGGCCCGCGCGCCAGGAGTTTCTCCCGTGGACGCTCCGCCATTGGCCAGTCGGTAATAGGCATAGTCACCTCCGTGTAACCTGAAAAATCAATAATAATGGCTCTTAGGCAGAGCGCTGCGCGTTAATGTAAGGCTCCTAGGCAGGGCGCTGCACGTTGAATAAAGCTTCTTAGGCAGGGCGCTGCACCTTGAATAAGGCTTCCTAGGCAGGGCGCTGCACCTTGAATTTGTGTTGGGGCCGCAAGGCCACGTAAACTCTATCACATGGGTACACTGACCAATAAACGCCTGCTCTTGGGGGTCACCGGCGGCATTGCCGCGTACAAGAGCGCTGATCTTGTGCGCCGCTTGCGGGACGCCGGCGCCGAGGTGCAAGTCGTCATGACCCAGGCGGCCACGGAATTCATCACCCCCCTGACCCTGCAGGCCTTGAGTGGACACCCGGTGCACCGGCATCTGCTGGATACCGAGGCGGAATCCGGCATGGGACATATCGCCCTGGCGCGCTGGGCCGATGCGATACTGGTGGCCCCGGCCAGTGCCAATTTCTGCGCGCGCCTGGCCCAAGGGCGCGCGGAGGATCTTCTCAGTGCACTGTGTCTGGCCAGTGCAGCACCGGTAGCCGTCGCCCCGGCCATGAACCGGCAGATGTGGGAAAACCACGCTACTCAAAACAATTTCGCCCAATTACGCCAACGCGACATACAACTCTTCGGACCCGCGGAAGGCAGCCAGGCCTGTGGCGAAACCGGGCCGGGGCGCATGTTGGAGCCCATTGAACTCGTCACCCTCACCGCCAATCTGTTCGACACCGGACTGTTGGATGGCCTGCGCGTCGTCATCACCGCCGGACCCACCTGGGAGGCCATCGACCCGGTACGAATACTTACTAACCGCAGCTCCGGCAAGATGGGTTACGCCCTGGCGGAAGCGGCGGCCGCCGCCGGCGCCCAAGTCACTCTGATTTCAGGACCCACGGCCCTGTCCCCACCGGAGCGCGTCACCACGCTCGATGTCATCAGTGCCCAGGACATGTTTGAGGCGGTCCATGCTCACCTCGACCACACACAGATATTCATCGGTGTGGCGGCCGTCGCCGATTACCGTGTGCAGAAAGTGGCCGGTGAGAAGATCAAAAAAACCGCGGAGACCCTCACCCTCACCCTGGTGCGTAACCCGGACATCCTGGCCAGCGTCACCGCTCGCTCGCCGGCACCGTTCACCGTGGGATTTGCCGCCGAGACCAACGACCTTGTTGCGCAGGCGCGTACCAAGCTCGTGGCCAAAAAACTCGACCTGGTGGCGGCCAACCTGGTGGGCCAGGCGGGCAGCGGTTTTGAATCCGACGACAACCGCCTGACATTGGTGGATCCTGCCGGCAGCGTGGAGTTGCCGCTGCAATCCAAACAACAACTCGCACGCCTGCTCATACTACACATAGCCGCCAGGTACCATGCAAAAAATACAACTCAAAATCCTCGACTCGCGCATCGGCAGTAAATTTCCCTTACCCAAATTTGCCACCGAAGGCTCCGCGGGCGTGGATCTGTGCGCCTGTCTCGAGCAGGCCCTGATCATTACGCCGGGCGCCACCCATTTGATTCCAACGGGCATCGCCATCCACATCGCCAATCAGGGTCTGGCCGCCATGCTACTGCCACGCTCCGGGCTGGGCCACAAACACGGCATCGTGCTGGGCAACCTGGTGGGACTCATCGATTCCGACTATCAGGGGCAGGTGCTGGTGTCTTGCTGGAATCGTGGTCAAAATGCCTTCACCGTCGAACCGGGTGAGCGCATCGCCCAAATGGTTTTTGTTCCGGTGGCACAGGTTGAGTTCGATGTGGTGGAAGATTTTACCGCCAGTCGGCGCGGCACCGGTGGCTTTGGGCACACCGGCAGGCAATAACTCCCTCTGGCGTGGCGCACTGTCCCGACAAAAAACGGGTGCAACAACGTTAAGATTCGAACAAGTCGAAGCCCTTGATCGCCTCCACCCGTTGCCCAGGCCGCAGATCATCACCCGCGACTGTTCGCTCAACGTTTTACCGTCCGCGACACACTTCGCCAGACCTCCTGGCCCCTCTAAAAATCCTCCCCGTATATCTGGCTATTCTTACCTTT
>JAYUFH010000349.1:0-10744 GCA_043738765.1 Pseudomonadota bacterium
CCACGGTCAGTGGCGATGCGCTCGCCGTGGGGGACTTCGAGGGCTATGTGCACTGGCTGTCGCGCGCCGATGGTCATTTTATCGCGCGCAGCCGGCCGAGCCGTGACGCCATTTTGTCGAAACCGGTGGCAAGCGGTAACGACCTCTACATCTATAGCCAGGATGGCACGCTCACCGCTGTCCGTCTCAGTGCGCAACCGTAAACCGTGCCGTCCCCTCGGCACCCGAGTCGTTGATCTATGAAACCCGTCATCGTCCTGGTCGGCCGCCCCAATGTCGGCAAATCCACGCTGTTCAACGCGTTGACGCGCAGCCGCGACGCCCTGGTGGCGGACGAACCGGGCCTGACGCGCGATCGCCAATATGGTAATGGCCGCGTCGGCGACCGCCCGTATATCGTGGTCGATACCGGCGGTATCACGCAGGAGACCGATGCCCTGCGCGCGGTGATGTCCGTGCAGACCCAACAGGCCATGGCAGAGGCGGATGCCATTATTTTTCTTACCGATGGTCGCGCCGGCATCAACACCATAGATCGCGGCATCGCGGAAGGCCTGCGGCGGCGCGGTAAGCACGTCATACTTGCGGTCAACAAGACGGAAGGCATGGACCCGGTACTGGCCACGGCGGATTTTCACTCCCTCGGCCTGGGTGTGCCGGTGGCACTTTCCGCGGCGCATGGCGACGGCCTGCAGGGTCTCATGCAGCGCGCCCTGGCAAACGTGCCGCACGTGCAGGAGGAAACGCCGGCGGAGGACGGGGCACCTCGCATCGCCGTGGCCGGCCGCCCCAATGTCGGCAAGTCCACCCTGGTCAATGCACTGCTGGGCGAGGAACGCGTGGTGGTGTTCGACCAACCCGGCACGACGCGCGACAGCATACGCATACCCCTAGAGCGCCAGGACAAACACTACATCCTTATCGACACGGCGGGCGTGCGTAAGCGCGGCCGCGTTACCGATGTGCTGGAGAAGTATTCCGTCATCAAGACCCTGCAGGCGATCGAGGAAGCCAACGTGGTGGTGCTGGTGCTGGACGCGCGTCAGGAGATCAGCGAACAGGACGTGAGCCTCGCCGGTTATATCCTGGAGCAGGGGCGTTCCGTGGTGATCGCGGTGAACAAATGGGACGGCATCGAGGACGCACAGCGCGAATGGATCAAGCGCGAGCTTGAACGCAAGCTGCCGTTTCTGTCCTTTGCCAGCCTGCACTACATATCGGCACTCCATCACACCGGCATCGGCGGCCTGTTTCCCGCCATCGACCGGGCGTTTCTCTCGGCGCGCAAGGCCCTGCCGACGCCGCGCCTGAACAAGGTGATGCAGTTGGCGGTGCAGGCCACGCCGCCGCCGGTTTATCACGGCCGCCGTATCAAACTCAAGTTTGCCCACCAGGGCGGCAAGAACCCGCCGCGCGTGGTGATCCACGGCAACCAGGTGGCGGCCGTGCCGGAATCCTATCAGCGCTATCTGTCCAATGTGTTTCGCAAGGCCTTCAAGCTGGAAGGCACGCCGGTGATGATCGAATTCGTGCAGGGCGAAAACCCCTACGAGGGCAAAAAGAAAGTCCTCACCCGGCGGCAGCACGAGGCGGCGAAACGTATCCGGCGCATCCGCAAGAAAAAATACGCGGATTGAACGCGTGCTCACAATGCCGCTCGTATGACTCAAAAGTGGCATTGAACCACGGATTAACGCAACAGATGTAGGGTGGGCATCGCCCACCATGCGCGGCTTCGGCCAACACCCCACCTGGTGGGGGATACCCACCCTACAAATTACCGCTGGTTTAGAACCATTCCTTTGCCAGATAGCTGGCGGCGGCGTCGATGCCACCGGGGCGGATGTGCGGCCTCTGCGCCGTGGCCCATAATTGCTCAAGCGCATCGGCCAGCTCTCCGCGTTCGAATTCCCCCCGACCCAGCTCCCGGCAACGGGCGTGTTGTTCCAGCCAGTCGATCAGATACGGCTCTTCCGGCCAGTCACCGCGTTTGACATATAGCATGGGGATGGCGTTGCACGCGGCTTCGCTGAAGGTGCCATACCCGGGTTTGCCGATGAGGGCAGCGCTACTGCAGAGGAGATCCACAAAGGGAATCGCCAGGGACTCGATGCTTGTGGCGTCCGCACGATTGGGTTTCCATGCCGCGGGTAGCAGCCAGTGCACACCGGGTAGGTGCGGCCAATGTTGTAAGTCTACCTGTGTGGCGATGCCCCCAAGGGTGACCAGTACCAGTCGGGTGGCGTCATCGAGACGCAACTGCCGTCGTAGATAGTCACGCTGGGCATGCCCGGTGCGCGCCACCGGTCCAATGGATCGTATCCGGGATAGACTTTCCATGGGCATACCGGGCGTCAGGCGCAGGAAACAGGCCGCACTGTTATAGGCCGCCAGTATCTGCGCATGGATCGCGTGCGCCTCGGGCTGTTCGCCACAAAAATGCAGATACATATCCGCCCAGTGGAGGGACGACATGGCCACCGCGGGGATACCGGCGTGGGCCGCCGCGGCCAGTGGCAAATAGGGTACGTTGGCCAGTAGCAGGTCCGGCGCCAGTGTGCGCAGGGTCTGCGCCATTCTTTCAACGGCGAGTTGCCAGGTGCGATGGATCTCACGATAGGCGTCCGCACTGGCGCTGCGTTGCACGTCGAAGGCGGATGTCATGACCATGCCGATGTCGTTGTCCAGGTGCGCGTGTTCCCAGTCGCCGTGAAACTGCTCGCGCAGCAGATCACGTGACGCGTGGCTGGCGATGGTCAGTCGCAGTGATGGGCGTAGTGTGCGCAAGCGGTTGACCACCGGGGCGGTTTGGGAAATGTGGCCGTAGCCGTGGGCGGAGAGGGCAACGAGCAGATGCGGCATGGCGGTATCGCGGGTGATGAAGGGGTAAGTGTCAGTTTTTGCCCGCGGGCGCCAGCGTGACCGGGGTTTGCGTCTTGTCTTTCCCCTCATCGGCGGGAAGAAACAGCGCCGGGTCCACGCGGCTGTTGTTGAGGCTGATGCTCCAGTGTAAGTGCGGACCGGTGACGCGGCCGGTACGGCCAACCTCGCCGATCCTGTCGCCGCGTTTCACGCTTTGTCCGGGTTGTACGTCTATTTTATGCAGGTGGTTATACATGCTGATGAATCCCTGCCCGTGGTCGATAAAAATAGTATTACCGTTGAAAAAGTAATTGCCGGTACGCAGCACCGTACCGTCCGCGGGGGCATGTACAGGAGTACCCTCGGGTGCGGCGATGTCCATGCCGCTGTGGGGTTGGCGCGGCTGTTTGTTGAAGAAGCGTCGCAGCCCGAAGGGACTGCTGCGGCGGCCGATGACCGGCAGATCCAGGGATAAGGACACGTTATCGCGCGGACTCCAGGTGGTAAAGGCGTTGTGGATCGCCGCCTGATCCTTGCGTATGCGCAGCATGTCCTTGGCCGTGGGATCGACCTGGCGTTTGTTGCGGAGCGTCAGATACTGAGCAGCGTACTCCTTGGGTTCAACCGTAAAATGCAGTTCGCGCCGCGCGCCGCCGGTGTCGGTGGCCGCGATGGATTGATCGCCGGGCGCGAGGTCCAGGGGCAGACCCACCACCGCCTGCCAGGTGGCATCCTGTTGCACCACCAGCACGCGGTTGCCGTGAAAATATACCGTGGGTGCCGGCACCGAGGCGGCGCCCACAGGGAAGATGATGATGCCTCCGGGCACCGGGTGGGAGCGCGGCCACTGCGCCATGCCCGCTGCCGGCCAGCACAGCAGTCCGATGAGCAAAAACGCAGTGGCCGCGATGGCGGCTGCGGATGCAGGGTGGGCGACCGCCAGGCGAGCCCATGGATGGGCAAGGTAGAGCGCTGTCGGGAACAGGCGCCGAGAGGGCGGAAGTACTGGCGCCAGGCCCCTTGGGGCAAACGCAGGAGCAGTTTCCAGGGCATCGCCCACCAGTCGGGGCTGCGACGTGCGCCTGCCGGTGGGCGTTGCCCACCCTACAAAACCCTGCGAGGGTGTCATGCGTTGACGTCTAGTCATCGGCCTGAATCTTCTCCACCACGCACAGCAGGCTGCCCTGGGCGAGACGCGCCTGTACTCGTCCGCCGGGCGAGATGTCCTGGGCATTGCGCACGATGAGGTTAGTATCGGTGCGGCGTACGATGGCATAACCGCGCTCGAGTGTTGCCAACGGGCTTAAGGTATCGAGGCGGTGCACGGCCAGCCGTGCCCGTTGTTGCTGCTGCTGCAGAGTTTGGCGCATGCCGGTGGCAAGGCGTGTCTGCAGGTAGCTGAAGCGCAGCCGCCACTCGCGCAGGGCGATTTCCGGGTGGCGTCGGTACAACCTCGCCGAGAGCGCCTGCCAGCGTGTATCGGCCACGCGCTGTGTGGCGATCTGCGCCAGGCGCATGCGTTTGACCTGGTCTGCAAGACGCAGTTGCAGGCGCGCAATGCGCTCGCGCGGGTGCACGATGCGCCCACTTAACCAATCGAGGCGCTGCTGACGTGCGCGGAGGTGATCGCGCATCAAGCGCACGAGACGGGTGTCCAGGTAGGCGAATTGCGCCAGCCACTCGTCCTGATTCGGGCTGAGCATTTCCGCCGCCGCCGTGGGCGTGGGTGCGCGGGCGTCCGCTACCCAGTCGGCGATGGAGAAGTCGGTTTCATGCCCCACACCGCACACCAGCGGCAGTGGGCAGGCATAGATGGCGCGCGCGACCACCTCCTCATTAAACGACCACAGGTCTTCGAGGGAGCCGCCGCCACGCGCCAGGATCAGCGCATCGCACTCACGCCGTTTCCCCGCCAGGCGAATGGCGGCGGCGATTTTATCCGCCGCGCCTTCGCCCTGCACCGGCACGGGATAGATCAATACACCAATGGCCGGAAAACGCCGGCGCAAGGTTGTCAGCACGTCACGCAGAGCCGCCCCCGTGGGCGAGGTGATGATGCCGATGCGTTTTGGCAGAGTCGGCAGGGGTTTTTTGTGCGCCGCATCGAACAGGCCTTCCGCCGCCAGGCGATTTTTCAGCAATTCGAAGGCACGACGCAGGGCGCCTTCCCCAGCTTCCTCCAGAGTCTCAACGATGAGCTGGAATTCCCCGCGCCCCTCGTACAGGCTGACGCGTGCCCGCACCAAAACCTGCATGCCATCTTTTGGCACGCAGCCGAGGCTGCGCTGACTGCCCTTAAACAAGGCACAGCGTATTTGCGCCTGGCTGTCCTTAAGAGAGAAGTACAAATGCCCCGAGGCGGGGCGTGCCAGATTGGAGATTTCCCCCTCTATCCAGAGCAACGGAAACTGTCCTTCCAGCAAGGCCTTGGCCTCGCGGTTGAGGCGCGAGATGGAATAGACGTCGCGTTCCGCCACGAGGGCGGCGGTGGGAGGGGGCGGTGGGAGGCTCATGGGTCCAACATAGCGCTGCGTGGGTCAATATACAAAGTAGGCTAATAAAAAAGCCGGGTTTCCCCGGCCTTCTCGGTCGTGCAAAGACGGGTTATTCCGCGTAGCTGGGTCCGGCGTGGACATTGTCCTGGGCCTGCTTTTTGGCTAGTTGGACTTCCATGGCAGCGCGTTTCGCCTTTTTCAGGGCGTCGGCTTTGTCGCCAAAGGCCAGTTCCACGTCTTCCTTGGCTTCTTTCACCAGGTCCGCCGTGCTGGACCATAGGTCGATGTGGTCTTTTTTGGCGGCGGCGATCTCCTGATCGGCGGTTGTGATCGCATCATTTAGCTTGGCGTTGTCTTGCGCCGCGGCGCAGCCGCCGAGGGCGGTGGCCAGGGCAGCCATCAGGATGGTCTTTTTCATGTAATGCTCCTCAGGGTGGTCAGGCAAACAAACAACTTAACAGGATTCATTAAAAGTGACCCGGCACCTGACGTCAACTGCTTTTTTAGGCCTATCGCCCCTATTCTGTGGAATAACCCGCCGTGATGCGGCGTCCGCTCGCGGCTGGAGCGCTAGATATTTCACATTACCCCGTTGTCGGGTTTCCCCTCAGTCCGTATAATGCCGCATGCGAATAGTCCAAGAAGCGTTAACCTTTGATGATGTCCTGCTGCTGCCTGCGCATTCCGCCGTGTTGCCCCGGGACGTCGACCTTAAATCCCCCCTTACCCGTAAAATCCGCCTGAATATCCCACTGCTGTCCGCGGCCATGGACACAGTGACCGAGGCCGGCGCGGCCATTTGTCTCGCGCAGGAAGGCGGGCTCGGTATTGTGCACAAGAACATGACCCCGGCCCGCCAGGCGGACGAGGTGCGCAAGGTCAAGAAATTCGAAAGCGGCGTGATCAGTGAGCCGTTTACCGTCACCCCCGATACCACCATCCGCAAGGTGATGGAGCTGACCCGGGCAAAACGCATCTCCGGCGTGCCCGTGACCCTGGGCGGCGAGCTGGTGGGCATCGTCACCAGCCGCGACATGCGCTTCGAGACCCGTTTTGACGAGCCGATCAGCCGTATCATGACCCCGAAAGAGCGGCTCATCACGGTGAAGGAAGGGGCGTCCCGCGATCAGGTGTTACAGCTGTTGCACAAGCACCGCATCGAGAAAATTCTGGTGGTGGACGACAAGTTTGGCCTAAAAGGGCTGATTACCGTCAAGGACATCCAGAAATCCAGTGAATACCCGCGCTCCGCCAAGGATGCCTCCGGACGCCTGCTGGTCGGGTCGGCGGTGGGTGTGGGTAAAGGCACCGAAGAGCGGGTTGAACTCCTCATGGACGCGGGTGTGGACGTGATCGTCGTCGACACCGCCCATGGCCATGCCCAGGGTGTGCTGGACCGGGTGCGCTGGATCAAGAAAAACTTCCCCCATGCCCAGGTCATCGGCGGCAACATCGCCACGGGGGCGGCGGCCAAGGCGTTGATGGACGCGGGTGCTGACGGGGTCAAGGTGGGTATCGGCCCCGGCTCCATCTGCACCACCCGCATGGTGGCAGGCGTGGGTGTCCCTCAGATTACCGCTATTGCCAATGTGGCGATGGCCCTGGAGGGTACAGACATTCCCGTGATCGCCGACGGCGGCATCCGTTTCTCCGGCGATATCGCTAAGGCCATCGCCGCCGGGGCGCATACGGTCATGATCGGCAGCCTGTTGGCCGGCACCGACGAATCGCCGGGCCAGATCGAATTATTTCAGGGCCGCTCCTACAAAACCTACCGCGGCATGGGCTCCCTCGGGGCCATGGGCGAGGGGTCGAGCGACCGCTATTTCCAGGAGGGCGCCAGCGCCGACAAGTTGGTGCCGGAAGGCGTGGAGGGACGCGTGCCGTACAAAGGCCCCATGGTGAATATCATTCACCAACTCATGGGCGGCCTGCGTTCCGGCATGGGCTACACCGGTTCGCCGGATCTGGACACCCTGCGCGCCAAGGCCGAGTTTGTGCGCATCACCAGCGCCGGCATCCGCGAGAGCCATGTGCACGACGTGACGGTGACCAAAGAGGCGCCGAACTACCAGCGTGATTAGATTGCCCGATAACGTGATATCACAGTCACGGTGCGAGTCGTGATTTGGTTTCCGGCATATAGCCGGCCACTTGTAACGTATAGCGCATAACCACCCCTATGACCGATCCCCATTCCCAGCGCATCCTGATTCTGGATTTTGGCGCGCAGTACACCCAGCTCATCGCGCGCCGCGTGCGCGAGGCCGGCGTCTATTCCGAACTGCATCCCTATGACATGCCGATCGAGACTATCCGCCAGTTTGCGCCGCGCGGCATTATTCTTTCCGGCGGGCCGGAGTCGGTGACGTTGAAAGATACGCCCCGGGCACACCCGGAAATTTTCCAGATGGGTGTACCGATCCTGGGCATTTGTTATGGCATGCAGACCATGGCGGCGCAGTTGGGCGGTGAGGTGGAGACCTCGGATAAACGTGAATTCGGCTATGCCAGGGTGCGTGCCCGCGGTCATTCGCAGCTGCTCACCGGCATTCAGGACACCCTGAACGCAGAAGGTCATGGGCTGCTGGACGTGTGGATGAGTCATGGCGATCGTGTCACCAAGCTGCCACCCGGTTTCCAGATCATCGCCAGCACCGAGCATGCCCCCCTCGCCGGCATCGGCGACGACGCGCGCAAGTTTTACGGTGTGCAGTTCCATCCGGAGGTCACCCATACTAAACAGGGGCAGGCGATCCTTCGACGTTTCGTACATGAGATCTGCGGCTGTGCGTCGTTGTGGACCTCGGGCAACATCATCGACACCCACATCGAGTCGGTGCGTCGGCAAGTGGGCACGGATGAAGTTATCCTCGGCCTGTCCGGTGGCGTGGATTCAGCGGTGGTGGGCGCGTTGCTGCATCGGGCCATCGGCAAGCAGATGACCTGCGTGTTCGTGGACACCGGCCTGTTGCGTTTGAACGAAGGCAACGAGCTGATGGCGGTGTTCGCCGAGCACATGGGTGTGAAGGTATTGCGGGTGGATGCGGAGCAGCGCTTCCTGGACGCATTGAAGGGCGTGGCGGAACCGGAACAAAAGCGCAAAATCATCGGCCGCTTGTTTATCACCATCTTCGAAGAAGAGGCCGCCAGGATCAAAAACGCCCATTGGCTGGCCCAGGGCACGATCTATCCGGACGTGATTGAATCCGCCGGCGCCAAATCCGGCAAGGCGCATGTGATCAAGTCGCACCACAATGTCGGTGGACTGCCGGACGTTATGAAGCTCAAGCTGCTGGAACCCCTGCGCGACCTGTTCAAGGACGAGGTGCGGCGCATCGGTGAGGAGCTGGGCCTGCCGCACAAAATGGTCTATCGCCATCCCTTCCCCGGTCCCGGTCTCGGTGTGCGCATTCTCGGCGAGGTGAAGAAGGAGTACGCGGATATCCTGCGCCAGGCGGATGCCATTTATCTGGAAGAGCTGTATCGCCACAATCTTTACGACAAAATCAGCCAGGCCTTCGCGGTGTTTCTGCCGGTACGCTCCGTCGGTGTGGTGGGCGATGCCCGCGCCTACGAATTTGTCGTGGCTCTGCGCGCCGTGGAGACCGTCGACTTCATGACCGCCAACTGGGCACAGATCCCGTACGATGTGCTGGGCGCCATCTCCACGCGCATCATCAACGAGGTCAAGGGTATCTCGCGGGTGGTGTACGACATTTCGGGTAAGCCGCCCGCGACCATCGAGTGGGAGTGAATGGCATGCGAAGCGGCAAGAACTTATTCAGCATTATTGGGGACTTGTTGGTTTTTGAAGATCACTACGGACACATCGTCAATTACGCAGATTTTCGGCGGTAAGCGATTGATGTCGAAAGGCTTCACGTTTGTCGCCGTGTCAGCGGATCGTGCATGCAGCGCGAAGATTTGACGGTAAACCTGACGGTAGATTCGTCCTTAAAATCTCGGCAAACTAAAGGCATTTCGGCGAGCTTGTGTATTTCGTAGTGGAGTTCCGGTTCATATTTACTGCGCGGTAAATATCGCTTTTTCTTTGAATATCGATATTTTTCGCTCAATTCGTCCCTCAAGGAGAAACGAACTGCGTGATAAATAGGATGTCAGGCGGAAAATTTGTATCCTTCTGGTATCCGAAATCTATCGTCTGGGACAATGATTGCCGAGTACTGAGTCCATGATTGAGCGCGATCCATTGTTGGAGTTGAAGGCTGAAAACGCCCGCTTGATCGCCCTGCTGGAAGCGAACGGCATTCAATAGCGCGCGCAGCTGGAGCATGGAGTACCGCCAGCTTCGACGCCGGAGCCTTCACGCCTTTCCACGGACGAGAAGGTGGCGCTGTTTCGCCGGTTGTTCCGGGGACGCACGGATGTCTACCCGATCCGCTGGGAAAGCAAGACTTCGATCAAGTCGGGTTACTCGCCGGCCTGCGCCAACGAATGGCGAACGGGTGTCTGTGAGAAGCCGCGAATTAAGTGCGGGGACTGTGGCAGCCAGCTACTGATCCCGCTATCGGATGCAGTCCTATACGACCATCTTGCTGGTAAGCACACAGTCGGCGTCTATCCTCTTCTCGCTATCGATTTCGACGAAGCCGAGTGGGGAGAAGATGCTCGGGCCTTCGTGCAATCATGTACCGAACTCGGTGTCCCGGCGGTGCTCGAGATTTCACGATCCGGCAAAGGGACGCATGTCTGGGTGTTTTTCGCTGGCCGGGTGCCGGCGCGCGATGCCCGCCGCCTGGGCACGGCCATCATCAGCCATACCTGCTCGCGCACTCGGCAATTGAAGCTCGCGTCCTACGACCGCCTGTTCCCCAATCAGGACACGATGCCCAAAGGTGGCTTTGGCAACCTGGTCGCCTTGCCGCTGCAAAAAATACCCCGCGAGAACGGTTGCAGCGTATTCGTCGATGTAGAGCTGCGCCCGTTTGACGATCAATGGGCGTTCCTCGCTTCAATCCAACCGATGGCATCGCACGACATCGAGCCAACCATTCTGCGTGCTACAGGTGGAGTGCATCCATTGGATGTCACATTCATCGACGAAGAAAATATGGCGAAGCCGTGGCAGCGTTCAACGCCGTTGGCGAAGAAGTTGTCGGGGTCTTCCATGCCCAAGTCTCTCACCGTGACGCTGGCTAATCTCATTTACTTCGAGGCGGACCGTTCGCACTCGCTCTTAATTCTTGACTCACCGCCGACATAGATCAGACCTCGATTCAATGCCAGGCTAAAAATAAACATAACAATCACATTTACTCGTGTTAAGCAATGTTAGCTGATGACCTTAACCGGACGTTGTTTTGCATACTCACGATTTATTTCGCCAACCCGATGAATGGTTTCAGGAGACAAGGAAATACCGA
>JAYUFH010000350.1:0-1499 GCA_043738765.1 Pseudomonadota bacterium
AGAGGTGGCGCCGGAAATCTGAACACGGCGATAAGTGGAAGCTCTGCGGCATCAACCCGGGCCTGAGGCCCGACAATGAAGGATGACCATGAGCAAAAGACCACGCAGGAACCACTCACCGCTTTTCAAGGCCAAGGTGGCGATCGACGCCATCCGGGGCGAGAAGACGCTTGCTGAGCTGTCAAAGTTGCACGATGTGCATGTCAATCAGATTGTGGATTGGAAGAACCAGTTGATCGAACGCGCGGCCAGCACGTTCGGCGCGGAGTCGACATCTGCGCCGACGGTCGATCTGAAGGAGCTGCACGCGAAGATCGGACAGCTCGCCCTGGAGAATGATTTTTTGGCCGGCGCGCTCACCAAGGCCGGCATGTTGAGCGCAAAGCGATGATCGACCGCAACCACGCACTGCCGATCACGCGGCAGGCCGAACTGGTGGGTATCAGCCGAGGCAACGTGTACTACCTGCCACGCGCCGCGTCTGAGGCCGATCAGCGCCTGATGAAGCGCATTGATGCACTCAACCTGGCGTACCCCTTCGCGGGCAGCCGCATGCTGCGCGACATGCTCAACCGCGAGGGCTTCGATGTCGGGCGTCGGCATGTGGCCACGCTGATGCAGCGCATGGGCATCGAGGCGCTTTACCGCAAGCCCAACACGAGTAAGAAGCACCCGACCCACAAGATCTATCCGTACCTGCTACGCGAGCTGACGATCGAACGTCCCAACCACGTCTGGGCCACCGACATCACGTACATCCCGATGGCGTGCGGCTGGGTCTACCTGTGCGCCATCGTGGACTGGGCAAGTCGGCGAGTCCTGTCGCACCGGGTGTCGATCAGCATGGACACCTCGTTCTGCGTGGAAGCGCTGGAAGAGGCTTTCAGCAAGTACGGGCAGCCCGAGATCTTCAACACCGACCAGGGCAGCCAGTTCACGAGCGAGGACTTCACAGGGGCTCTGAAGGCCCGTGGCGTGGCGATCAGCATGGACGGCAAGGGGGCATGGCGGGACAACGTGTTCGTCGAGCGGCTGTGGCGCTCGATCAAGTACGAGGAGGTCTACCTCCACGCCTACGACTCGGTCGGCCACGCCAAGGCGGGCCTGGCGCGGTACATCAACTTCTACAACACCGAGCGGCCGCATTCATCACTGGACAGAAAGACCCCAGACGAGTTCTACTTCGCGACGCTGCCGGCGATCAAACAGGCAGCATGAGCGGTGAACACGGGTTGCCCACAGGGTGCTTCGCAGTTGTGGACAACACGCGCAGTGGCTAATCGAAAAGCCCGCGCGTTGTCCACAACCAAGCCCTATGGACAACCCTGCACCGGTGCCAGAACCGCAGGGCTCCACTTATCAACGTGATTTCGGTGTTCGGACAACCGGAGCCACCTCTTTCCGCGATCCGACGATTGCCTTCAAGTACCGTATGGGCGGAGCCAATTCGAAGGGTGATGATCCTTTCGCCGAACATCAACCCACCGTTCTTATTGATC
>JAYUFH010000351.1:0-4050 GCA_043738765.1 Pseudomonadota bacterium
TCGCGGATATCGGTTTCAAAAGTGGTCTCGTGGGAGATGGATTTGGCCTCGCGTTCGGGGACCACCTCCCGCTCATCGATGCCATTGGCCAACTGCCAGATATGCTGGCCCCACTGGCCGAAATGCCGCTGCAATTGTTGCGGTGCGGTGCGCCGCACATCGGCGATGGTGGTGAGCCCCATGCGCGCCAGCGTGCGGCTACCGACCTTGCCCACGCCCCACAAGCGCGTCGCCGGTAGCGGATCGAGAAACGCCTGCACCGCGTGCGGCTCGACCAATACAAAACCCGTGGGCTTCTCGATGTCGCTCGCCACCTTGGCGACGAACTTGCTCGGCGCAACACCCACGGAGGCGCTCAACTGTAGTTCGTTGGCGATCTCACGCTGTATGCGACGGCCGATGTCCACCGCCGGGCCGAAGAGTTTTTCACTGGCGGCCACGTCGAGAAAGGCCTCGTCCAGGGACAGTGGTTCCACCAGCGGGGTGTAGCGCAGAAAAATATCGCGGATCTGTTGCGACACCTGGCCGTAGTGATCATGGCGTCCCGGGACAATCACCAGCGTCGCGCACAGGCGCTGGGCCGTCGCCATGGGCATGGCGCTGTGTATGCCATAACGCCGTGCAACATAATTGGCGGCGGCCACCACACCGCGCCCCTCCGGGCGGCCACCCACCACCAACGGCAGGCCGCGCAGCGCCGGTTGGTCACGCTCCTCGACGGAGGCATAGAACGCATCCATGTCGATATGCAGTATTGCCGAACGTCGGTACGGCGGGTCGTCACGCATTACCTGTCACCCATGGAAACTCGTAAGCAGGCGGAGGGTGGGCAATGCCCACCCTACAGGTGCAAAATTTTAACTCACGACCTGTCTTAATATTTTCTTGGAGTTCTTGGTAGCTCAAGTAAGCATTCTTAACCTTATCTTTAAGAGAACTACTGGCTGACGTCGACCTTCTCCAGGGCCACCCAGGGGCTGCCGGCGCCAAACTTCCCGCGTATCTTGCTGGCGAAGGCCTTGGCATCCGCCTGGGTGTCGAACCCGACCACACGCAGGCGATGATAGGTCTTGCCCTGCACCTGTACCTGCGTCACCTCCGCGGCATAACCCGCCTGGCGCATCTGCTGCTGGGCGCTCGCGGCACTGTCCAGGTTCGCGTGCGCCGACAGCTGCACCGCCCAACCACCGGTCGCCAACGTCACCCCCGCGCCGGACTCCAGCTCGGTTTCCGTCGCCCATCGTTTCAATTTATCGGTTTCAATCCGGGCCAGGGGCTGCGGCGCGGCATTGTGCGGCGCCACCACAAACTGCAACGGCTGATCCATGACCAGGTCCGCCGCCTGGGCATGCTTGACGCTGATGCTGCCGTCGATAAGACAGACCGTGTCCGCCGTGTCGTTGGAGCGCCCCCACAGATCGGTGCCGCGCACGCCGACGGTAAGCGACGCGACACGCAGGGTGATGTCGCGCTGCTGGCTGCGGCCGAAGGCACCGGTGGTAAAGCGAAACGCACCTTTAACCACCTCCAGCAGACCTTTGAAAACGCCGCCCGGGCTGTCGGCCGGTTGCAGTTCTGCCAGGGTAATGCGCGCCTGCTCGCCGAGCTTGAGCAGACTGCCATCCGCCAGGCCGATTTGCATCCTGCCCTGTGTACCGGTTTCCAGGGTATCGGCCTGCTCCAGGAGCATGCCAGCGCGCGCCGGCGCGCGCTGTCCGGCGCGCTCCACCCAGGCAGGCATTTGCACGGCGTACAACTCGGTATTGGACAGGGCATGGACAGGAAATACTGCGCTGCCCAGCAACAACGCGAGCAGAAAAAGAGCGCTACGCATAGGAGTCTCCCTCTTCTTTAGTATTCCCGCCTGTGTACCCCAAAGCGGCGCAACACTCAAGCGTCGGTCAGAAACTCTGCAGCTGCTGGTCCGTGGGTTCAGCACAGCAATACCAGGGCTCGGACATGTGGGCGCTGGGCTTACCCAGCGCCCCGGCAGGCAGTTCCGGTACACCGACACCCGCGGCGTCATGGGCCAAGCGCCAGATCGCGGCAAATATCTCACGCCGTGCCAGCTGTTGGCCTTCCGCCTCGGCCACCCGCTTTTGGATGTCCTGTTGCAGGCGGTCGACGCGGACATCCGTGTGTTGCCAGGGATAGCCGAGCATCTGCCGATCGAACTCCCCGAGTCGCGCGCGAAACCCGGGCAGTTCCAGCAGATAAGACCCTGCCGGGATCAACAGGCGTATGGCCAGCTGTATCGGTGGCACGCTTTCCACCAACGCAAGATCCACCAACCGCTGCAACAACGCGATATATCCCTCAAGGGTGGTCCACGGCGTAAACGCCACAAACGTCGGCGCGAGGGCAATGCCCGCCTGCTCCACCAGGGCCACGGCCCGATCGAAATCCGCGCTGGTGTGTTGCTTGGCCAGGTACTCCAGCACCGCGTCGTCCACGGACTCCACCGCGCTCGTGATGAAGAGGCAACCGGCCTGCTTCAGCCGCGGCAGCATGTCGGCATGGTCGATGATGTGCTGGATCTTGATGGTGGCATCGAAGGTGATATGTGGAAACTCCGCGTGCAGCGCCTGAATGATTTTTTCCGCGTGGGTCGGACCGTTGAAAAAATCCGGATCGCCGAAGGAGATGTGCTGGGCCCCGGCCGCGACTTGTTGGCGCACATCCGCCATCACCACCTCCAGGGGCACGATGCGGAACCTGCCTTGATAGACCGGCACCACCGGGCAGTGGCGGCACAGGTGTTTGCAGCCGCGGCTACCCTCGGTAAAACCCACCACCTTGTTCGGCTGTCCCGGCACCTGCAGATGGGCATAGCGTGACAACGGCGGCAGCAGGCTGCGGTCCGGTGTGACGAAGTCGATCTTGGCCAGGGATACCAACGGCTCGTCCTGGGTCACCACTTCCCCGGCCTGCAGGCGCCGCACCAGTTTCAGCAGCCCCGGCTCGAACTCCCCGCCCAGCACCGTGCCGACCCCGAGGCGATACAAGTGGTCCGCGTTCATTGGTGCATACAGTCCATAAACACACACATGTGCCCCGGGCGCTAACTCCCGCAACCGCGGCAGCGCGGCGATGGCGATGCGCGTGGCGGTATGCATCGCCACATACACCGCCACCAGATCGGACCCCGCCAGCACAGTGGGCTCAAGCTTTTGCAGCGCCAGGTCCAGGCACTGCACCTCGCAGCCGGCGCCTCGCAGCCAGGCCGCGGGCTGTGCCAGGCCGAAGGGCTGGCGACCGAGTTCGTAGGGGCTAATTAGAGTGACTTTCATTAATTAGGGTAACTTTCATTAATCAGGGTGACTTGCATAAGTATTGGCCAGTAAAGGGCGGGACTCTACCGCACCGGGCGGGCATTACAAGCCCGCGGAAGACAGGGTTTTACACGGGAACAGAAGGATTTTTACAAACACCGGCGACTTCACTATAATGCGCCGTCCTGCCCACGGCCAGGTAGCTCAGTCGGTAGAGCAGCGGATTGAAAATCCGCGTGTCGGCGGTTCAATTCCGTCCCTGGCCACCACTTTTCTCCTTCTCGAACGGAATCGAGAAGGCCTGCTATGTTTATATACATCTACCCTTTTTGTGCGTTTTTTGACATCAGGAAAGGTCTTGAACTCGGACAAGCTCTTGATAACCTAAGTGCACTGAATGTTTCGTCGATAGGTTGGATAGTCGGCGGATAGTCCCGAAAAAAGCAGGGAATACCACAGATCGCACGAGCCGCAGCACTTATGCCTACACGAATCAAATTTCATTTCGATCCGGAGAAGGCCGTGGAGGTTATCCTCTATGTGGCCAGCCGTGTGCGCGACTCTGGTTTTCATCGGGTATCAAAGATCCTCTACTTCGCGGACCGGGATCACTTGGCCATGTATGGTCGTTTCATCTGCGGTGACAGCTATGTCGCCATGAAGAATGGCCCGGTTCCAAGCGGCGCTTACGATGCAGATGAAAATGACATCATCGACGTTGAGCAGATCGCTGCTACCCTGCCTGACTCAGTAGCGCTGCTCAATCACCTTGCAAACC
>JAYUFH010000352.1:0-1494 GCA_043738765.1 Pseudomonadota bacterium
TCCCCGAGGGCGGCATGCAAAACGCCGTCGACCCCTACGGCCATCAACGCGAAGCAGCGCTGGCGCGCGCGGATATCCGCGCCATCGTGGTGTACAGCAGTCACGGCGTGCGCAGCGCTACGGCGGCGGCGGTGTTGGATCGGTTGGGGTTCGCCAATGTCTATTCCCTCGCCGGTGGCATCGAACAGTGGCGGCAGGCGGGCATGGCGGTGGTGAGTGGTTGAGGTGCAGTTTTTGGAGTGCGGGAGCAAGCTCCCGCTTTGCGAAACGGCGGCAAGCCGCCGCACTCCATAAGAAATCCGGTAGGTTGGGGTGGGCCTGCGAACCCCAACAGCCTTTGTATTGTTGTCGACGCGCGGTAGCGCGACAACATCAGTGCCAAAGCCAGGGAGATTGCCACGACCGCATAAAGCGCGGCATAGCCATGACACGGGGCTGGGTGCAGGACCGACGCGCATCACTGATACCAACGTGTTGCCCAAAACTCTCTTTGTAGTCCCGTAGGGTGGATAAAGCGCAGCGTATCCACCACGTCTTATTGGCCGCCCATAACACCGAGGTGGATTCGGCGCTGGCGCGCCTCGTGTGCCCTCTGGGTATAATCCACCCTACAGCTGCACGATAGCGCACCGACAGGGGTGCCAAAGACAGGGGGCTGAGGGCTGGGTGCAGGACTGGCGCTCAGCACTTACACCAGCGCGTGCCCAAAGCTCTCTTTGTAGCGCGCCGCAAAGGCATCCCGGTCGAAGGTATGATTCTGCGTGCCGTGCTGTTCGATCTTGATGGCGCCGAGCAGCGCCGCCATGCGTCCGGTGACTTCCCAGTCCATGCCCTTGGCGATGCCGTATAACAAACCGGCGCGATAAGCATCGCCGCAGCCGGTGGGGTCCACCAGGGGGCCGGTCTTGGCCGCTGGGATTGCATGCACCTTGCCGTGCGCGTGTATGTCCGAACCCTCCCCGCCCTTGGTCACGATCATCGCCTCCACTTGTGCGGCCAGTTGCTTGAGGGACTTGCCGGTCTTCTCCTGGAACAGCTTGCACTCGTAGTCGTTGAGTGTGAGGTAGGTGGCCTGCTCGAGGAAATTCATCAGCTCGTCGCCGCTGAACATGGGCATGCCCTGGCCGGGATCGAAGATAAACGGAATGCGGCTGTCGGCAAACTGGCGCGCGTGTTCGATCATGCCGTCGCGGCCGTCCGGCGAGACGATGCCGAGTTTAATGCCGTCCGCCTGGCTCACGGTGTTGAGGTGGGCATGTCCCATGGCGCCGGGATGGAAGGCGGAGATCTGGTTGTCATCCATGTCGGTGGTGATGAAGGCCTGGGCGGTGAAGGTGTTGGGCACCACGGTGACGTGCTTGCGTGGCACACCGCAGCGATCCATCCACGCGGCATAGGGCGCGAAGTCCTCGCCCACCGTGCCCATGGGTTGCACATCGCCGCCCAGCCGGTGCAGGTTGTAGGCGATATTGCCCGCGCACCCGCCGAACTCGC
>JAYUFH010000353.1:0-1494 GCA_043738765.1 Pseudomonadota bacterium
TTGCCCACGAGATCGCCATAGACATGAATCAGCGGAATGTCGTCGGTGGCGCGGATCGCGCCGCTGTTGGTGAGGGTGCTGCCGCCGCTGTTCGAGCCGGAGAAAATGGAGCCGTTCACGGTCACGCTGGTGAAGTGTTTGGCCTGGATATAACCGCTGCCCGTGACGGGGCTGGCAGTCGCGTTGTCGCTGCCGGTGATGTTGCCGCCGACTGTGACGATGCCGGTGCTGCCGCCCACAATGATTTCCCCGGTGTGGCTGTGATTTCGCAAGCCGCTCAGGGAGCCGCCGATGGAAATGCCCGTCGCATTTCCACCCACCCCGATGCGCCCGCTGTTGTCCGAATTGCCGCCAGTCACATCATGCCCGACATGAATCAATCCCGCGTTTCCGGTGACGTTGATCTCGCCGGTGTGCAGTCCGCCATCGCCGATCAGCGAACCGCCGATGTTAAGGCCGAGGATGTTTCCACCGGCGGAAATTTCACCCGAGTTGTCCCCCTTGCCGCCGACAATGTTCCCATTGATGGTTACCAAACCGATGTTGCCGCCGGCGCTGATCTGGCCGGAGTTATTGGTGGTGTCTCCAATAATCGAGCCGTTGATGATGACCGTGCCGAGTGTTCCATCAACATTGTTTGCGCCGCCGGTGAGGTTGATGCTCGCGCCGACCATGTCGCCATTGATGGTGAGCGTGGAGATGCCTCCCAAAATGTTGCTGGTGCTGCTCGGAGTGGCTTGTGTGCTCCCGCCGAAGATCCCGAGCGAGTGAAGGGTGAGGCCGCCGATTGCCGGTGTCGTTGTGGTTGCGTCGCCGGCGTTAATTTTGCCGAGATCCCCCTTCACGTTGACCGAGAGCAGATCAATGCCGCTGGCATTGATGAATCCCACGTTCACCCAGCCATCGCCATTGCCATTGGCGCGTGCGGCAGTGATGCTGATTGCCGCGCCCGCTGCGGTATTGGGGAGATTCAGGGTTTCCAGTTGCTGCCCCAGTCCACTATTGACAAAGGTGAACGCCCCCAATGCGTGAAAGAAGATCGGCTTCGTGCTGCTTACGGAGACGAGATCGCCTTCGGGGTCGGTGTAAGTGACGAGGTTGGCGTTGACGAATGTCGCGGGCGCGATGCGCGTTTCCAGCGCTTCGAGCGAGGAGGTGATTTTAAGTGAGGAACGGGCGGCAATTTTTTTCATGGTGCGGTAAAGAATCGAACGGAAGGGAGTAATTTCATGTGGGCGACAACTGGCTTCAATTGTGCTCCACTGGGATGATAAATGTATGCCGCTATCTTCCAGGGTCAACCGGAATCGACGACAAAAATGAGGCCAACTCTGGCTCGATATTTTGGATGCGGACTGCGATCATTTCCATTACCTGTTGCCTGCCGTCATCGGACATGAAACCTATCTCCACCCCTGCGCACTTCGCCGAGAGGCCGGACAACGCTTTCTCGCTTTCGTCGCTGTCTGTGGTGCTTCCCGCTTTTAATGAGGA
>JAYUFH010000354.1:0-10680 GCA_043738765.1 Pseudomonadota bacterium
GTGATGCTGGTGGTGGTCTACACCCTGCGGCCCTTGGACTTCGCCGTGTTTCCCACGGTGCTGTTGATCACCACCCTCATGCGCTTGTCGTTGAACATCGCGTCCACCCGCGTGGTGCTGCTGGAAGGACACACCGGCACCGACGCCGCCGGCCAGGTGATCCGCGCCTTCGGCGAATTCGTGGTGGGAGGCAACTACGCCGTTGGCCTGGTGGTGTTCGCGATCCTGGTGATCATCAATTTTGTCGTGGTCACCAAGGGCGCCGGGCGCGTGTCGGAAGTCAGCGCGCGTTTCACCCTGGACGCCATGCCGGGCAAGCAGATGGCCATCGACGCGGATCTCAACGCCGGCCTGATCACCCAGGACGAAGCCAAGGTGCGGCGCAGCGACGTGGCGCGTGAGGCCGATTTTTATGGTTCCATGGACGGCGCCAGCAAGTTCGTGCGCGGCGACGCCGTCGCCGGCATTATGATCCTGTTCATCAACATACTCGGCGGCCTGGCCGTGGGCACGCTGCAGCACGGCATGGCGTTTGGCGACGCCATGCGCAACTACACCCTGCTGACCATCGGCGATGGCCTGGTGGCGCAGATTCCCTCTCTGATCCTGTCCACCGCCGCGGCGATTATCGTGACGCGCGTCTCCAGTTCCCAGGATATGGGCAAACAGATCATGTCGCAGTTGTTCGATAACCCGCGGGTGCTCGCCGTCACCGCCGGCGTG
This sequence comes from Pseudomonadota bacterium, assembly GCA_043738765.1. Taxonomy (GTDB): domain Bacteria; phylum Pseudomonadota; class Gammaproteobacteria; order Acidiferrobacterales; family UBA6901; genus JANNJF01. Next base: position 724 of record JAYUFH010000354.1, read on the forward strand.
ATCGGGGCCATGGGCCTGATACCCGGCATGCCGAATCTGGCGTTTCTCACCCTGGCCCTGGCCGCCGGCTCCGCCGCGTATTTTATCGCCCAGCGCAAACGCGCCGCGCTGCTGGCGCCGGTACTACCCCTGGCCGCCGCTGCCCCTGCCAGCAGTGAACCGCGCGAACTGGGTTGGGACGACGTCGTGCCCCTCGATACCCTGGGGCTGGAGGTGGGCTACCGGCTCATCCCGCTGGTGGACAAGGCCCAGGGCGGTCAGCTCATGGCGCGCATCAAAGGCGTGCGCAAAAAACTCTCGCAGGAACTGGGCTTCCTGATTCCCGCCGTGCACATCCGCGACAATCTCGACCTGTCGCCCAATGCCTACCGCATCACCCTGCTAGGCGTAGCCGTGGGCGAGGCGGAGATTCATGCGGATCGGGAAATGGCCATCAACCCCGGGCGCGTCTTCGGCACTCTCCCCGGCATCGCCGCGCGCGATCCGGCGTTTGGATTGGAGGCGGTGTGGATAGAACGCAGCCAGCGCGACCAGGCCCAGACCCTCGGCTACACCGTGGTGGATGCCAGCACCGTGGTCGCGACACACTTGAGTCATCTGTTGCAGACCCACGCGCATGAACTGATCAGCCGCGAAGACGTGCAACAGCTGCTGACCAATCTGGCCAAGAGCGCGCCTAAGGTGGTGGAGGAGCTCACGCCCAAGACCCTGTCCATGGGGGTGGTGCTCAAGGTATTACAGAATCTGCTGGAGGAGCGTATTCCCATCCGCGACCTGCGCAGTATTGCCGAAACCTTGGCGGTGCAGGGGTCGCAAAGTCAAGATCCTGCCACCCTCACGGCCTTGGTGCGCATCGCCTTGGGCCGTTCAATCCTTCAACATATCAACGGGATAGCGGCAGAGCTCCCGGTGATTACTCTCGACCCGTCCCTGGAACAGATATTGCAACAGTCGCTGCAGGTGGCGGGTGAAGGTGGAATGGGTTTCGAGCCGGGGTTGATCGAGCGCATGCGCAATGCCCTGGTGGAGAGCAGCCAACGCCAGGAGGCAGCGGGGCTGCCCGCGGTATTGCTGGTGTCGGCGCCCCTGCGGCCGTGGCTTTCACGCTTCGTGCGGCACAGCATACCGATGTTGCGGGTGCTTTCGTATAACGAGGTGCCGGACGACAAGCAGATCCGCATCGTCGCCACGATCGGTAAATAAGATTTGCTTTCGGTAGATAGGATTTTATGGCTGTCTGCCCGCAGACAGTAAAAAACAGCGCTGCGGCGATGGTAAGGGCGAGGAACTAAGGATGAAAATCAAACGCTTTTTTGCGCCGAATATACGCCAGGCGATTCGTATGGTGCGCGAGGAGCAGGGTCCCGACGCCGTGATACTTTCCAATTCCAAGGTGGAAGGGGGCGTCGAGATCGTTATCGCCTTGGATTACGATGAAGAGATGCTGCGCCACGCCGCCATCGACCAGGGCACACCGCCAAGCTCCGCCGCGCCAGCCAGAAAGAATTCCCCGCATCCGTCTCCACAAGTCACCGCGTCGCAGGATCCGGCGATGGCACAGATGCGCAATGAAATGCATTCCCTGCGCGGTCTGCTCGAACAACAGCTGCCGGGCTTGGCCTGGGGCGAATTGGCGCGTTCACATCCGTTGCGCGCGCGCCTGGTGTACAACCTCAAGGAAACCGGCTTGAGCCCGGTGCTGGCACGCCAGATCGCCAGTGAGGTGAGCGAGAGCAAGCAGTTCGACGCCGCGTGGCGCGAAGCGTTGGCGAACCTTGCGCATCGCATACACGTCACCGACGACGACATACTCGACAAGGGCGGCATCATTTCCCTGGTCGGCCCCACCGGTGTCGGCAAGACCACGACCATCGCCAAACTGGCGGCGCGCTGTGTGCTGCGTTACGGTGCGCGTCACGTCGCCCTGGTAACGGCGGACAATTTCCGTATCGGCGCGCACGAGCAGTTGCGTACCTATGGGCGCATCCTTGGCATTCCGGTACAGGCTGCCGCGGATGGCAACGAATTACGCGACGCGCTGCACAACTTCCGCGATAAACGCCTGGTATTGATCGATACCGCCGGCATGGGCCAGCGCGACCAGCGTCTGGCGGAGCAATTCAAGATGCTGCGGATCAATGGATACCCGATCAAGAACTACCTGGTGCTGTCGGCTACCACGCAGCTGGCTGGCCTCATGGAGGTTGCCAAGGCGTTTCAGAGTATCCCATTGAACGGTTGCATACTGACCAAGCTGGACGAGGCCACGAGCCTCGGCGGTCCCTTGAGCGTCGTCATACAGCAACAGCTGGCGGTCGCCTATGTCAGCGACGGCCAGCGCGTACCCGAGGATCTGCGACCGGCGCGCGCCCACAACCTGGTCAGTCAGTCGGTGTCCTTGGCCGCGCGTACCGTCAACATGCTTAAGAAACAGTCTGCCATGGGCAGCGTAGTCAGGAGCGCATAATGCAGATGCCCGGGCAACATATCGACCAGGCGGCGGGATTGCAGCGTATCGCCAAGCCGCGCCCGGTGCGCGTTATCGCGGTGACCAGCGGCAAGGGTGGCGTGGGAAAAACCAACATATCGGTGAATCTTGGCATCGCCATGGCCATGAACGGTAAGCAGGTCATGCTGTTGGATGCGGATCTCGGCCTGGCAAATGTGGATGTTATGCTCGGTCTGCATCCCAAGTACAACCTGTCACACGTTATCAATGGCGAGCGCTCACTGGAAGAAGTGATCATTGAAGGTCCTGCCGGTCTCAAGGTGGTGCCGGCATCCTCCGGCGTCAAACAGATGGCCGAGCTCAATCCACTGGCACACGCCGGTCTGATCCGCGCCTTCAGCGAATTGAGCCATAATCTCGATACATTGATCGTCGACACCGCCGCTGGCGTGTCCGACAGTGTCGTCAGGTTCAGTCTCGCCTCGCAGGAGGTTGTAGTGGTGGTGTGCGACGAGCCAGCCTCCATCACCGACGCCTACGCACTGATAAAGCTCCTAAGTCGCGAACATGGCCTACGACATTTCCATATCCTGTCGAATATGGCCAAGGGCGTGCAGGAAGGACGCGAGCTGTATGAAAAGATCGTGCGCGTTACCGACCGCTTTCTGGATGTGAACCTGGACTATATGGGCCTGGTGCCGTTCGACGAATATTTGCGCAAGGCGGTGCAAAAACAACGCGCCGTTCTGGATATCTATCCGCGCAGCCGCGCCGCCGCGGCCTTCAACAACCTGGCGCGCAAGGCCGAAAGCTGGCCGATGCCGCTGAATGCCCGTGGTCACCTGGAGTTCTTTGTCGAGCGGCTTATACACTCCGGGAAAACCGAGCCATGTCTTGTTGTATGAGCGGCATCGCCAAGTATGCCGCAATCCAGTCGGGCGGCCCGGACGCGCTGCTGAAACAGCACGCGCCGCTGGTTAAGCGTATCGCCTATCATTTGATTGCACGCCTGCCGCCGAGCGTACAGGTGGATGATTTGATTCAAGCCGGGTTGATCGGATTGTTGGAGGCGGCGCGTCAATACGATGCCGCGCAGGGCGCCAGTTTTGAAACCTATGCGGGCATTCGTATTCGTGGCGCCATGCTGGATGAGATACGCAAGAATGATTGGGCCCCGCGTTCTGTGCACCGCAAGGCGCGTGAGGCAGCGCGTGCGATGCATGACCTGGAAAAGCGCCACGGGCGTGAGGCGCACGATAGCGAAGTGGCGGTTGCCCTCGGTGTGTCGCTTGAGGAGTATCACCGTATCCTGCAGGACGCGAGCGGTTGCCGGGTGTTCAGCCTGGACGACGCCGAAGAAGGTGAGCAAGGCATGGTCGAGGACTTGGTGTCGAATACACCGAGTCCACTCGAAGGCATGCAGGCCGAGGCCTTCAGGCAGAGCCTGGCCGCGGCCATTGCCGTTCTGCCGGAGCGTGAACGCCTGGTGTTGGCGTTGTATTACGACGAGGAGCTTAATCTCAAGGAAATCGGCGCCGTGCTCGGGGTGTCCGAATCGCGCGTCAGCCAGATACACACCCAGGCAGTGTTGCGCCTGCAGGGGCGCATGAGGGAATGGAAAGAGTCTTGAGTTCGCGCAGGGCGCGCTGGTCTTGAAAAATTCTCGCAATAAGTTTGTAAGGCATTTCTGGAGGTAGTATGGACAAAAATATGAAGATCCTTATCGTTGATGACTTTGCCACGATGCGCGGCATCATCAAGAATCTTCTGCGGGATCTCGGTTTTACCAATGTCGCCGAGGCGGATGATGGCCACACCGCGCTGCCGATTTTGCGTGCGGGCAGCTTCGATTTCCTCATCACGGATTGGAACATGCCGATCATGACCGGTCTGGACCTGCTGAAGGCAGTGCGCGGCGACGCCAAGCTGGCCAAGCTGCCGGTATTGCTGGTAACGGCTGAGGCGAAACGCGACCAGATTGTCGAGGCCGCACAGGCGGGCGTAAACGGGTATGTAGTCAAGCCATTCACCGCGAATACGCTGAAAGAGAAGATCGATAAGATCTTCGAACGTATCGGAGCGAGTGCCTGATGGTGAATGGAATAGCGCAGGATGATGCAATGAACATCAATAAGCCGAGCCGGCAGGAGTGTCTTGATCGCGCCAGGACGCTGGTGGCGAAAATAGAAGCCGGTGGCGAGGACGATGCCCAACAACTGCTGAATGAGTTCGCCGGCAACCGCGAATCGGTCATGTTTCAGGAAATCGGCCGTCTTACGCGTGAACTGCATGATACGCTGAACAGTTTTCAGAACGACGCGCGCCTGGCCTCGCTCACCGAGCGCGATATCCCGGATGCCAAAGAGCGTCTGAATTATGTATTGAGCATGACCGATCAGGCGGCACGCCGCACATTGGCGGCAGTGGAGGAATCCGTACCGTTGAATGAGGCGATCGGGCAGCGTGCCGGCAACCTGCAGCAGGAGTGGGAACGCTTCACCCGTCGCCAGATGGAGCCGGCGGAGTTTCGTGCCCTCAGTCATCGGTTGAATGAATTTCTCATGCTAACCAAGGACGATACATCCAAGATACATACCCGGCTCATGGACGTGCTGATGGCGCAGGAATACCAGGATCTTACCGGTCAGGTGATCCACCGCGTCATCCGTCTTGTGCAGGATGTGGAACACAGCCTCGTTGGCCTGATCAAGTTCTCCAGTAAGAACGGCGCGACGAGCGCTACCGACAGCCACAACGGTCTCGAAGGGCCGCAAATCAATCCATCGTCGCGGCCGGATGTGGTTTCCAACCAGGATGAAGTCGACGACCTGTTGTCGAGCCTTGGTTTCTGAGAGTCTCTAAACAAAATGAATATGATCCTGAACCGCCAAGAACGCCAAGCAAGGCTCTTTTCAACCAAAATGTACTTGGCGTCTTGGCGGTTAATTTTTTTTGTCAGGGATTTTAAGGAAAGCGCTTATGCCGATTGATGCAGACGACAAGATACTCCAGGACTTCCTTGTCGAGGCGGGCGAGATACTCGAAAAGCTCGGTGAGCAGCTGGTCGAGCTGGAGCAGCGTCCGCAAGACTACGATCTGTTGAACGCCGTGTTTCGCGGTTTTCATACCATCAAGGGCGGGGCCGGGTTCCTGGCCGTCACCCCCCTGGTGCAGGTATGCCATCGCGCCGAGGATGTATTCAATCTGCTGCGCCAGGGAACGCGTAAGGTGGATGCGCAGCTCATGGACGTGATGTTGCACGTATTGGATGTGGTCAACGGCATGTTTCAGTCACTGCGTGCGGCGCATGATCCGGAACCCGCCCCCGAGGAATTGCTGGCGCAGCTGGAGGTGCTCTCCAAAGGTGGTGCGGCGGTGTCTACGCCTACGCCTGCGAAGTCGCAGGCCAACGCGCCAACGGCGGCGCCCAGTGACGATATCACCGACCAGGAATTCGAGGAACTGCTGAACTCCATGGCGCAGTCGGGTGCGGAGTCTCAACAAGACATGAAACAACCGGCCTCGGATGAAATAACCGATGATGAATTCGAGGCGTTGTTGGATGTGCTGCATAGTACACCGGCCCACCAGAACATGACGGCGTTGCCCATGGCCAAATCGGTCGTTGGTGAGATCGTGAACGACACGCCCAGACCGTCGACAAGAAGCGAGACACCGGCTGCAGTCATGCCGGCGCCCGAAACCACGGTGCGCGTGGACACCAAGCGCCTGGACGACATCATGAACATGGTGGGCGAGCTGGTGCTGGTGCGCAATCGCCTGGTGACACTGGAAGCGGCGTACAACGATGAAGCCATGTCCCAGGCGGTTTCCAACATGGACGTGGTGACGGCCAATCTGCAACTGGCGGTGATGAAGACCCGCATGCAACCGATCAAGAAGGTGTTCGGCCGCTTCCCGCGTGTCGTACGCGATCTTGCGCGCAGCCTGAATAAGGAGGTCGTGCTGGAACTGCGCGGTGAGGAAACCGATCTGGATAAAAATCTGGTGGAGGCCCTGGCTGACCCGTTGGTGCATTTGGTGCGTAATGCCGTGGATCACGGGGTGGAGTTGCCGGACGTGCGCCTGGCCGCGGGCAAGCCGCGGGTCGGCACCGTGCTGTTGTCGGCGGAGCAGGAGGGCGACCACATCCGCTTGACCATCGCAGACGACGGTGCCGGTATGGACGCAGAAGTCCTGCGGCGCAAGGTAGTGGAAAAAGGTTTGATGGATGTGGAGGCGGCCAAGCGGCTGACGCAGGAAGACTGTTTCAATCTGATCTTCCTTCCCGGGTTTTCGACCAAGACCGAGATATCCGATGTCTCCGGTCGCGGCGTCGGCATGGACGTGGTCAAGACCAGTATCGTCGCGCTCAATGGTACGGTGCATATCGATTCAGAGCGCGGCAAAGGTTCGCGTATATCGATCACAGTCCCCCTGACCCTTGCCATCATGCCGACCCTCATGGTGGTGGTGGGAAAACAGACGTTTGCCTTGCCCTTGAATTGTGTCGCGGAGATCCTGCATCTCGACCTGACGACCACTAACACCGTTGACGGTCAGACCGTGGTGATGGTGCGCGATCGTCCACTACCGTTGTTCTATCTGCGGCGTTGGCTGATGCCCAAGGAAAGCTCGCACCCCTGGCCGCAGGACGGCCATGTGGTGGTGGTGCACGTCGGCACCCAGCGTATTGGTTTTGTCGTCGACCAGTTGGTGGGCCAGGAAGAGGTGGTAATCAAACCACTCGGTGCCTTGTTGCATGGCACCTTGGGCCTGGCCGGGGCGACTATTACCGGCGACGGACGCATGGCACTGATCCTCGATGTCCCCGGCCTGATGAAGTCTTATAGCCGATCGGGTGCGTCGCGCCCGCGGGAGGTTGCCTGATGGCCGTGCGCGTTCTTATCGTCGACGATTCCGGTTTTTTTCGCCGGCGCATCAGCGAGATTCTCACCAGCGATAAGCGTATCGAGGTGATCGGCATGGCGGCGGACGGCATGGAGGCGGTCAGGAAAGTCGCCGAGCTCAAGCCGGACGTGGTGACCATGGACATCGAGATGCCGGTTCTCGATGGCATCAGTGCGGTGCGACGTATCATGGCCACGCACCCGACACCCATACTGATGTTCTCGTCGCTCACCAGCGATGGCGCCAAGGCGGCCCTCGATGCGCTGGATGCCGGCGCCGTGGATTATCTGCCCAAGCGTCTGGAGGATTTGTCGCCTGATCAGGCGGAAGCCGGCAAGATACTGTGCACGCGCGTATACACCATCGCATTGCGCGGTGTAGTCGGTCGCGTGGACACGCCCAAGGCTGCGGGCACAGCAACGCTACCGCCATTGAAGCCGCGGACGGCCTCGCCGCAGCGCGGCAACTGCAAAATTGTAATAATAGGTACGTCCACCGGCGGGCCGGCGGCATTGCAGCAAGTGTTGAGCAAGTTGCCGGCGAATTTTCCTGTGCCCATCCTGCTGGTTCAACACATGCCCGGCAGCTTCACCCCGGCGTTTGCCCAGAGACTCGATCAACTGTGTGCTATAAGCGTCAAGGAGGCGGCCGAGGGCGATGTACTGAAACCCGGCACCGCGCTGCTTGCCCCAGGTGGCCGGCAGATGGTCGTGGAGGACCGGCGTGGTGGCGTGGTGGTGCATATCACCGACAGCGAGCCGGGACAGAATTATCGCCCGTGCGTCGATATTACTTTTCTTTCGGTGGCCAAGATCTACCCGGGCAAAGTCCTGGCGGTGGTGCTGACCGGCATGGGTGCGGATGGCCGGGAGGGCGCGCGCGCGCTCAAGCAGGGCGGTTCGTTTATCTGGGCGCAGGATGAAGCCTCGAGCGTGGTGTATGGCATGCCGATGGCGGTGACCGAGGCGGGATTGGCCGACCAAGTTTTGTCCTTGTCCGACATCGGTCCAAGTCTGGCACAGGGTGTTTAATCCATGGATATACTGAGTTTAGTCGGCATCGCCGTCGCCCTCGGCGCCATCCTCGGCGGTAACGCCCTGGAAGGCGGGCACATAAGCGGGCTGCTGCAGTTGACCGCCTTCGTCATCGTGTTTGGCGGTACCATGGGCGCGGTGTTGCTCCAGACCCCCATGCCCATATTTATACGTTGCCTGAAGATGACGGCGTGGGTGTTCTTTCCGCCGAAAATCGCGGCCAAGGAGGCCATCGAAAAAATTATCGGCTGGAGTCAGACGGCGCGCAAAGAGGGCCTGCTCGGCCTCGAAGCCATCGCCGAGTCCGAGCCGGACAAATTTGCCGGCAAGGGCCTGCAACTGCTGGTGGACGGCACCGAACCGGACGCCATACGCAGCATACTGGAAGTGGAGCTCGGCACCGCCGAACACCGGGATACGCAGGCGGCTAAAGTCTACGATGGTCTGGGCGGTTATAGCCCGACCGTCGGTATCATCGGTGCGGTCATGGGCCTGATCCATGTGATGTCAAACTTGAGTGATCCGAGCAAGCTCGGCAGCGGTATCGCGGTGGCGTTCGTCGCGACTATCTACGGTGTTGGCATGGCCAACCTGTTTTTTCTGCCCTTCGCCGGCAAGCTCAAGAGCCTGATACACGACCAGACGCAATTCCGCGAGATGATCATCGAAGGCATTATTTCCATTGCCGCCGGTGAAAACCCGCGCAATATCGAAAACAAACTGCAGGGTTACCTGCACTAACGACGAGGGTCTCGGGTGATCGACGCTGCGCTAATACCCGTTGGCCGGTAGCGCTGATCTCGACTCAACCTTCTCCGACATGAAGCCCTATGGCACGCAAGAAGAAACATGAGGAACACGAAAACCACGAACGTTGGCTGGTCTCCTACGCCGACTTCATAACGCTGTTGTTCGCTTTTTTTGTCGTGATGTACTCCCTGTCGGCGGTCAACGAGGGAAAGTTTCGCGTTTTGTCCGAATCCCTGGTGGCCGCGTTCAATTCCACGCCCAAGAGTATGCAGCCGGTGCAGGTCGGTCAGCCGGTGAAGTCGCCGGCGGCGCCGGTGCAACGTCTGGACCCCCTCAAGGCGCCGCCGACGGTGGCGCCGATTGAAATAAACAAGCCAGCCCAGCCGCTGCCACCGGACATCGCACCACGCATGCAGGCGATCAAGGAAATGGCCGATGCCATCGAACAGGCCATGGGACCATTGATCAAGGCCGATCTCCTGCTGGTGCGGCGCGATAGCCTGTGGATAGAGGTGGAAATAAAAACCAGTATCCTGTTTCCCAGTGGCAGCGCGCATCTGCAGGCGGAGGCCATTCCGATTCTGGAAAAAATCGCGGCGATACTGGGAAAATTCCCCAACGCCGTGCACGTGGAAGGCTTTACCGATAACGTGCCGATCAATACCCTGGCCTTCCCCTCCAACTGGGAGCTGTCCGCGGCGCGTGCCGCGAGCGTCGTGCATTTATTTATGAGCGCGGGTATGCAGCCGGAACGCATGGCGGCCATCGGTCTCGGCGAATACCGGCCGATCGCGGACAATAGCAGCGAGGTAG
>JAYUFH010000355.1:0-1492 GCA_043738765.1 Pseudomonadota bacterium
GCGTCGCGCGTCGCGTAATTCGCTTCCAGCCACGCCTGGTGTTTCTCCGAACACACTGCCTGGATCCAATCGGTTTGCGCCAGATACCAGCGTACCGTCTGGACCAGGCCTTGATCGAAGGTCGTCGCCGGCCGCCACCCGAGTTCGCGTTTGAGTTTTTCAGAATTGATGGCATAACGCCGGTCATGGCCGGGGCGGTCGGTGACATGGGAAATCAATCGCGCGTGGGGTCCGGCCTCCGGATACAGGTGATCCAGAAAACGGCAGACGGTGTGGATGATGTCCAGGTTGGTGCGTTCGCTGTCGCCACCGACGTTGTACGTTTCCCCCGGCCGGCCCTTGGCCAGCACCGCGCGGATGGCGCTGCAGTGATCCTCGACGTATAGCCAGTCGCGCACCTGCTGGCCATCGCCATACACTGGCAGGGGTTGGCCGGCGCGGGCATTCAGTATCACCAGGGGGATAAGTTTCTCCGGATGCTGGTAGGGGCCGTAGTTGTTGGAGCAGTTGGTGGTGAGGGTCGGCAGCCCGTAGGTGTGGTGATAGGCGCGCACCAGGTGATCCGCCGCGGCCTTGCTCGCGGCATAGGGGGAGTTGGGTTGGTATTGATTGGTTTCGGAAAATGCCGGCGCGTCCGCCTCCAGGCTGCCGTACACCTCGTCCGTGGAGACGTGCAGGAAACGGAAGGCGGATTTTCCCCCGTCCGCTAACCCCTTCCAGTAATGCAGGACCGCCGCCAGGAGCGTATGCGTGCCGACAATATTGGTCTGGATGAAGGCCTGCGGGCCGAGGATGGAGCGATCCACATGGGACTCCGCGGCAAAGTTAATGATGGCCGCGGGCCGGTGCTCCGCCAGCAACTGCGCCACCCAGTCGACGTCGCCGATGTCGCCCTGCACAAAGACATGCTCACGATCGTTACGCAGGCTGTCCAGATTTTCCGCATGCCCGGCATAGGTGAGCAGATCGAGGTTAATGACGCGCGCCAGGTTAGCCTGACGCGCCGCCAGGACAAAATTCGCGCCGATGAAGCCGGCTCCGCCGGTGACTAGCCATGTTTGCATTGTATTTAGTAGGTGACTCTGGTGATGACCTTGACCGATGTTACACGGTTTATTTGAGGTTGATTTTACAGAATTTTGAAGCAAACGGCAGTGCAATGTACAGCCAGTGCCCTGAATCAGAAATTTGCACACAAAGTAACTACGATGAGCCCACTCGATGTAGGGTGCGCCCTGCACACCGATCGATAAAAGCGATGCGCAGGACACACCCTACCACCCAGGGCTGCTAAGTTGGCGAATTTCTGACTCAGGGCGCTAAGGTTCCCTACAAGAAGAAAAGAAATCTCCTCCGCTTTATGGCTTGCCTATCGCCTGCCGCAGCGTAGCCAGCGGCATGAAAAGCTTGCGTGGATCATCCGGCAGCGGGATAAACCCGAAGCGGCGGTAATAGTGACTCGCCGCCTCGTCCTTGGCATCCACGAAAAAAC
>JAYUFH010000356.1:0-4037 GCA_043738765.1 Pseudomonadota bacterium
ATTAAGATTGCTGATTTATTACATGAGGGCATTATGTCGAAGCGTTGGATTTTGTTCCTCTATCCTTTGTTATTCATGGGTTGTTCGATAGCAATGGTGAAGCCACTCCCTGACAAGAAAATTACCGACGAAACCGATCGGCCTAAACTGCAGTATGCAATAGCCGGTGAGGGCCGACCCGTCATCGTATTCCTGAGCGGTTACGGGGTGGACATGGATACTTCGTGGAGCAAGGTCTACTCGAAAGCCGAAAAGATCAGTACCGTCTTTGCTTATAACAGACTTGGCTACGGTGATAGCGACAAGGCCAAGGAACCGCAAACAGGTGCTGCGATCGTCGATGCCCTGCACAACCTCCTTCGAAAACGTGATTTGAATCCACCCTATGTCCTGGTAGGACATTCACTCGGGGGCCTGTATGCCAATCTTTTTGCACGCACTTACCCACAGGAAATAGCCGGCGTGGTTCTGGTCGATTCGGCTCATCCAGCGCAACAGGAAATGATGCATGCACGGGAAGGCGTGGTACAACGGGTGGCCATGGGAATACTCAATACCTTGGACTCACTGGCGCACTCGCGGCATTCCGAGATCTCATCATTTGCCGTGACGGCCGAACAGATAAAGAAGGCAGGGCCTTTTCCCGCTGTTCCCCTCATCGTGCTAAGTGCCGCCCAACAGCCCCCCTCCTGGCTGGTGCGCGACGAGGTGCTTCAAGGCCTACGGGAAGATCAACGGCGTCTGGCGGCCATGTCCCCCCAGGGGAGGCAGATCATCGCGGAGAAGAGCGGGCACTTTGTGCAAAATGATGAGCCAGAACTGGTCATCCAGGCGATACAGGAAGTGGTGGATAGGAGTCGCCAAACGGGGAAGAAAGAATTAAACTTTGCTCAATGAGTAAATAGCTTACTTAATTAATATTTCCGGCCCCATTTCAATTGGGGGTAAATGCATCATAAGTTAATCTATGTGAGTGTGCCCCGTGATTAAACTGACTAAAGCGCTGGAAGCCTGGAAAACCCCCGATTTCGAAAACGTTTTAAAAGTCGAGATACAAAAAATAGACGTCGAGCGGCTTCCCTTGCAACAGGGGTTATCGCTCAGCAGCTATGTCAGCGATACAGATATCAGCGTGCTGATTCTTAACGTCACCGAGACAGCCAATGTCATCCATGCAAAAACGGGCATTTTCTACGCAGGGATAAATGCGGGAAGCTGTTGTGCCGACGACCCGACCCCGGTATGCGAAGTGACCGAGTACTGCGAGGTGCGGTTTGATATCGATAAAATGACAGCCGAGACAGCCATTAGTATTTTGAGAGAGTGATAATCCGGGTTTGTCCGTGAAATATTGCCCCGAATGTGCAAGCGCCCTGGAACTCAGGCCAGTCGATGGTATTGATAGAAAGGTGTGTGTTTCGCCGCACTGCGGTTTCGTGCACTGGGACAATCCGGTGCCGGTGGTGGCGGCCTTGGTTCAGTATCGGGGAAAAATAATTCTGGCCAGAAACTCGCAATGGCAGGATGGCATGTATTCGCTGCTAACGGGTTATCTCGAAAGAAACGAATCACCGGAAGAGGCGGTGGAGCGGGAAGTGAAAGAAGAACTCGGTCTCGACGGCAAGGTGCGCGAATTCATCGGTTGTTATTCATTCATCGAAAAGAACCAGGTCATCCTGGCGCATTGGGTAGTGGCCAGTGGTGAACTTAAAATAGGCGACGAGATTGCCGAGGTCAGGCTCTTGTCGCGGGAAGAACTGAGTCGTTGGTCGTTCGGCCGTTTTGCGTTAACTTCCGCCATTGTGAAACGCTGGCTGGCGGGATAACTCAGGTCAGAGTTGGATGGCGCTGACTTACAGGGCATGGCCACACAGGCATCCACCGATTTCTGTCATGACGAGGAGTGATAGGGACTTGGCCATCCCCGTGGGGGTCGTCGCGTGAGTGCCTAGCTTAAGGTTTAAATACTCGCGCACTCTTTAAAGATGCGCTTATCACACCCCTGGCACACTTCTCGATCCAGCCGCGCGAAGATCGACGCGATGGCGTCGGACTTCGATTGGAACATGTTGTCCTCGCCGATGATACCGGCGAAGCCACCGCGTCGCAGGATGTTGCAGACATCTTCCTTGATCTTGACCAGGTAGAGATCGCCGCCGATGGAGCGCCGCCGCTTGGTTTCTTGCACCAGCAGTTCGGCGCCAGCGACGTCGATGAAGTTGATGGCGTTGCCGATGATCAGCAGGTGCTTCTGTTGCGGATAGCGTTCCGCCAGGGCGTGCAGCATTTCGCCCACGTGATCGACCGCGCCGAAATACAGCGAGCCGTCGATGCGGATGATGTGCAGTTGCGGGCAATGGGCCAGTGCCGGGTCCTCGGCCATGTGGCGCGAGCCGAAGCGCGGATCGGGCGTCACCGACACCACTTTCGGCTGGGCCGTGCGCATTAAATAGATCACCAGGGACAACATCACGCCGACGTAAATGGCGAATTCCAGTTCCACGAACAGCGTGGCCAGAAAAGTGGTGATCAATACCGCCGTCTCGCGCTTGCTGCTCACGAGGATGGTCTTGATGTGATGCATGTCGATGAGCCGATAGGCCACCACCAGCAGCACCGCCGACATGGCGGCGATGGGCAGGTGCGCCGCCAGGGGGGCGACCAACAGCACCACGATGGCGAGGCACACCGCGGCGAAGATGGCCGCCATGGGCGTGACGGCCCCGGCGGTGTAGTTGAGCCCGCTACGGGTGAAGGAACCGGAGGAGGCGTAGCTGGAGAAAAAGCTGCCGACGATATTCGCCAGTCCTTGTCCGGTAAATTCCTGACTGCCATCGATGCGCTGCCCCGACTTGGAGGCCACGGAGCGGGCGATGGACACCGCCTCCACCAGGCCCAGCATGGCGATGGCGAAGGCGCCGGAACCCAGGGTCTTGATGGACGCGAGAGACAGGTCCGGCATGGAAAGCGGCGGCAGTTGCTGCGGCAGCTCACCCACCACCCGGATGCTATGTTGTTCCGGGCCAAGCAGCAGCGCGAACAGGCTGGCGATGACCATGGCGATGAGCATGCCCGGCCACTTCGGTTTCCAGATCAGCAGCGCGATGAGTATGGCGAGGGTAAAGCTCGAGACCGCGAGGATATACAGGTTGGTCTCGCCGATCTTGCTGAAGATCGCCTCCCAAGTGTGAAAGAACGTCGCGCCGGATTCGATCCGGATGCCGAAGAAATGTTTCAGCTGGCTGCTGCCGATGAGCACCGCCGCACCGGCGGTGAAGCCCACCACCACGGAATGGGAAATGAAGTTCACCACCGCGCCCATGCGCGCGAGACCGAGGGCCAGCTGGTACACGCCGGCGAGGAAGGTCAGGGTCAGGGCCATGCGGATGAATTCCGGGCTGCCGGGCTCCACGTATTTACTGATGGTGGCGAACACCACGATGGAAATGGCGGTGGTCGGGCCAGAAATCAGGTGGCGCGAAGAGCCGAACAGGCCGGCGATAATGGGCGGCACCATGGCGGTGTACAGCCCATAGACCGGCGGCATGCCGGCGATCAAGGCAAAGGCCACGCCCTGGGGCAGCACCACCACGGCGCCGGTGAGTCCGGCGATCAGGTCGGCCTTGAGGGTGTCGCGGGTGACCATGGGCAACCAGCGCAGAAAGGGAAAAATACGCGGCCAGAAAGTACTGCATGACGCTGCGGCGAGAAACTGTTCCATATCGAGGTTGTGCTCGGACTGTTTTATGCGTGTGGGCGTCCGGGTTGCGGAGGCCGCTGGCTTAGGCGAAATGCGCTCGAATTCTAGCGAATTTCCGCTCTCTTTACCATGGCAGCGGCGGTATTCCCGCGGCTTAGCGTGAAAACGCTTGCAGTCCGACGCAAAAAAACATAAAAGACCGGCATTCCCTGAAAACCCCGCCACCCCAACCGGACATAAGCCATGACCACCCTGATTTGCGGATCCTTCGCCTACGACACCATCATGGTGTTTCCCGACCAATTCAAAAAACACATCCTGCCGGACCAGGTGCATA
>JAYUFH010000357.1:0-10650 GCA_043738765.1 Pseudomonadota bacterium
CGCCGCCCGACTGCGTGGCGATACCTGTCGATATCACTTCTGACGAAAGCGTGCGCGAAGGGTTACGCATCCTGCGCGAGCACCATGGAGCGAAGATCGCCGCCGTGGTGCATTTGGCCGCCTACTACGATTTCCTCGGCAAGCCGAGTCCGAAATACGATGAGATCACGGTCGAGGGCACGAGACGCCTGTTGCATGGATTGCGCGCGGGTTTCACGGTCGAGCAGTTTATTTTCTCCAGCACCATGCTCGTGCACCGGCCGGGCGAGCCGGGGGTGTTCCTCACCGAGGACTCGCCGATCGGGCCGACCTGGGCCTACCCCGAATCGAAGGTCCGCACCGAAGCCCTCATCCGGGCGGAGCACGGCGACATTCCCGTCGTGCTGCTGCGTATCGCCGGCGTCTACGACGATCACTGCCATTCCCCGCCGCTGGCGCATCAGATTCAGCGCATCTCCGAGCGGGATTTTTCCAGTCACTTGTATTCTGGCGAGACCTCGCACGGCCAGTCGTTCATACACGAGGACGATCTGCTGGACGCCATCGAACGCGCCATCGGGCGTCGCGCCCAACTGCCGCCGGAAGTGGCGATCCTCCTGGGCGAACCGGAGACCCTCAGCTACGACGAACTGCAACACACGTTCCTGCGGCTGATTCACCACGCGTCGTGGGAAACACACAATGTTCCCGGACCCATCGCAAAGGCCGGCGCGTGGGTCCAGGACCACCTGCCCGGCCAGGATCCGTTCATCAAGCCGTGGATGATCGACCGGGCCAACGACCACTACGCCCTCGATGTCACGCGCGCCCGTACCTTGCTCGATTGGGTGCCCCGTCATACGCTGCGCAAAACACTGCCGAAGATGGTGACGGCATTGCAGGCCGACCCGCTTGGCTGGTACCGCGAAAACGAGCTGGAGCCACCCGCATCGTTAACCGCCAACGCCGGGTCATCCCCGCGGAAGGGTCATTCCGATCAAGCGCCACCGGCGCGCGCCCCGGCGACCCCTCCGGTCGCGACGCCAGCCGAGCCGGCCTCCGCCAGTGGCGGCGTCACTTACCGCTGCCCGATGCACCCCGAAGTGGTGCGCAGCGAACCGCGCAGTTGCCCCAAGTGCGGCATGCCACTGGTGCCGCGCGCAGCACCGATGGTGCACGCGGCCGCACATCCCGACATGCTGCTCGACGCGCATCGGAAAATGCTTTGGCCGCACTATGTGAATTTAATGCTGGGGCTGTGGCTGTTGGCCGGCCCGTTTTCCCTGGGTTATCTGAGCCACTTCGTCCCCGACGCCAATGTTTTGCGCGTGATGGTCGAGCGCGGGTTGCCATCGTTCGAGCTGCGCAATTGGGCGATGTTGTGGAGCGATATCATCAGTGGCATTTTGGTGGTGACCTTCAGTGCGTTGTCCGCCAACGCGTCGCGTCGCTATCCCTGGGCGCAGTGGGCCAATGCCACGGTCGGCTTCTGGCTGTTGTTTGCACCGCTGGTGTTCTGGACGCCGTTGCCGGTAGCCTATGCCAACGCCACCCTGGTCGGCGCGCTGGTGATTGCGTTTTCGGTGTTGATCCCCATGATGCCGGGCATGAGCATGGCCGGCATGATGGACAAATCGGAGATCCCGCCGGGTTGGGCCTATACACCGGCAAGCTGGCTACAGCGCATGCCGATCGCGGTGTTCGCCATCATCGGTTTTTTTATCGCACGCCATATGGCGGCGTACCAGCTCGGCTACATCGACCGGGCCTGGGACCCATTCTTCGGTGCCGGCACGCAGACGATCATCACCTCCGACATGTCCAAGGCCTGGCCGATTCCCGATGCCGGCCTCGGTGCCGTGGCCTATATGCTCGAACTGCTGATGACTTTCATGGGCGGTAAACAGCGTTGGCGGAGCATGCCGTGGATGGTGCTGGCGCTGGCTATCCTGGTCCTGCCACTCGGCATCGTCAGTATATTCTTCGTCATCATTCAGCCCATCGTGATCGGCACCTGGTGTACGCTTTGCCTGATAGCCGCGTTGGCGATGTTGCTGATGATTCCCTACTCGCTCGACGAATTTGTCGCCATGGGCCAATTTCTGCTCGACGCGCACAGGAAAGGCAAACCATTCTGGCGCACCTTCTGGATGGGCGATGCAATGGAAGGCGCCAGCGCCGACCTATCCAAAGGCCTTCTGGGAACGATGAGCGAAGACATCGCGCAGGGCGCGCGTGGCATGACCTTCCCCGTGGTGTTGCTGCTCAGCACCGCCATCGGCGCCTGGCTCATGTTGACGCGCCTCACCCTCGGCAGCGCCGGCGCCCTGGCCAACAGCGATCATCTGGTCGGTGCATTGGTGGTGACGTTCTCCATTATTGCTTTTGCCGAGGTGGCGCGCAGCGCGCGGTTCATCAATATCGCGTTCGGGGCATGGCTCATCGCCGCACCGTGGCTGCTGGAAGGTGCGGCGTCGTCGCTGGCGGCCTGGAACGGCGTCATCAGCGGAACGCTGCTGATGGCCTTGGCACTGCCGCGCGGGCCGGTCAGGGATTCCTATGCGGGCTGGGATCGATATGTGGTTTAGCGGTCGCGTTTCGTCCTGGCGATCCTTATAAAACAGGCGATACGACTGAGCAAGCATGGCCCAATACGATCGGCATAAATTTAAACGCTGTGTTCAATTGTAGGAGGACGGTTTTAGTTTCCTCGCTTACGATGACAATTCATTTGTAACAGGCGCTACTTTAGCGACGTGCCGAATTCCTGAACGAATAGGCAAACACTCTGAGGAACCAGGCGACATGCACACGAAATCACAGGTCTACCTCGTGGGTGGCGGT
Source organism: Pseudomonadota bacterium (assembly GCA_043738765.1). Lineage (GTDB taxonomy): Bacteria > Pseudomonadota > Gammaproteobacteria > Acidiferrobacterales > UBA6901 > JANNJF01. Next base: position 2,824 of record JAYUFH010000357.1, read on the forward strand.
ATCGGATCCCTGGCCGCCGCCGCCTTCATGATCCGCGACGGCGGTTTGCCTGGCGCAAATATTTCGATCCTCGAAGCGGTGCCTGTCATGGGCGGAAGCCTGGACGGCGCCGGGGAGCCCATGGGCGGGTACTCGATACGCGGCGGACGCATGTTGACAACCGACAACTACGAATGCACCTGGGATCTTTACAAATCGATCCCCTCATTGAACAACAAAGGCAAGACGGTATTCGACGAAACCGTGGAATTCAATGAGAAGCACAAGTCGCATTCGATGGCGAGGCTGGTTGACCGCCGTCGCGCGAAGGTCCCGGTGACGTCGATGGGCTTCTGCATGCAGGATCGTATCGAATTGCTGAAGCTCAGCAATACTGCCGAAGAGACGTTGGGCGCAAGTTGCATCACCGACTGGTTGTCGCCCGGGTTCTTTGAGACTGAATTCTGGACTATGTGGTCCACCACCTTTGCCTTTCAGCCCTGGCACAGTGCCGTTGAATTCAAGCGCTACCTGCACCGTTTCATGCTCGAGTTTTCCCGCATTGAAACCCTTGCCGGCGTCAAGCGAACCATCTACAACCAGTACGACTCCCTGGTTCTGCCCTTGCAAACCTGGCTCAAGGCCCAAGGCGTCCACATGGTCACGGATTGCCGGGTGACAGACTTCGATCACAAGACCGAAGATGGCGAGTTCATGGTGACCGGCATCCATTCCCTGCGACAAGGTAAAAGCGAAATCATTGGCGTGAATGACGGCGATCTTGTCTTCTTTCAAAACGGCTCCATGACCGATGCCACCAGCCTGGGCTCGATGAAGGACGCACCCAGGAAGCTGACCAAAGCCGATAGCGGCGGCTGGACTCTCTGGGAAAAACTGGCACAGGGCCGACCGCAGTTTGGCAATCCCGCGGCCTTTAACAGCTGCATCGCGCAGTCTTATTGGGAGTCGTATACCGTTACACTGAAGAATCCTGCGTTCTTCGACGAGATGAATCAATTCAGCGGTAATCAACCGGGCACCGGCGGACTAGTGACGTTCAAGGACTCGAATTGGCTGATGTCCATTGTGCTGGCGCATCAGCCCCACTTCCCGAACCAGCCCGCCGGCGTGCAGGTGTTCTGGGGATATTCTCTGTTTCCGGACCGCATCGGTAATTTCGTTCCGAAGCCGATGGACGCGTGCAATGGCGCGGAGATTCTGCAGGAACTCTGCGGCCACCTGCGATTCGATCTGGAGATTTTTGAATCGGCCAACTGCATTCCTTGCAGGATGCCCTACATCACCAGCATGTTCATGCCCCGCAAGCGCGGCGATCGACCGCTGCCGGTGCCCCGCGGGTCGAGGAATCTCGCGTTCATCAGCCAATTCGTCGAAATTCCGGATGATGTCGTCTTTACGGTGGAGTATTCGGTGCGCGCGGCGCAAATGGCCGTCTATGAGCTGCTGGGTATCGACCGCAAGGTTCCGCCCGTAACGCCGCACGACAAATCGCTCGGAGTACAGTTCGAGGCATTGATCAAGGCGTTTAAGTAGTGAAAGGATCGGATACCCAGACAGCAAATAGTAAGACTGTCTCCAGGAACTTTCTGCGTTTAAGAACCTACTTCCGCAGAAATCGCCGGGCGTATCATTACGCTGGCGATGAACCACCGCTACGATCGGAATTGTTCAGCGCCGATCAGATGGAGCAGCACGGTAAGCGTCTCGCCTCCTCGCATACCCTGACTTCCCGGCGAACCAAGGACCAGCTGCTAACGCGACTGGCGGAGAATGAACACGCCCTGACGGGCGCCCATCAGCTGCTCACGGCGGCCGTCACGGCGAAGCGCCGGATCACGCCCGCCGGGGAATGGCTGCTCGATAACTTCCACCTGATCGAAGAACAGGTACGCACGGCCAAGCGACACCTGCCGAAAGGTTACAGCCGGGAACTACCACGCCTGGCTCACGGCCCTTCGGCTGGGCTTCCGCGCGTGTACGACATCGCGCTGGAGATGATCGCGCACGGCGATGGACGGGTGGATCCGGCCAGCCTCAGCCGTTTCGTCGCGTCCTACCAGTCGGTCACCGCCCTCAAGCTCGGCGAATTGTGGGCCATCCCCATCATGCTGCGCCTGGCCTTGATCGAGAATCTCCGGCGCGTGGCCGCCCGCAGCGCCGCCGGCAGGATCGACCGAAACCTGGCTGATTCCTGGGCCGATCAGATGATCGCGATCGCCGACAAGGACCCGAAGAGTCTGATACTGGTGATTGCGGACATGGCGCGGTCAAGCCCGCCGATGACAACCCCGTTCGTTTCGGAATTCACGCGCCGGCTGCAGGGGCAGAGCCCGGCTCTGGCATTGCCACTGACCTGGATCGAGCAACTGCTGTCCGAATCCGGCCTGACGATCGAGCAATTAGTGCAGTCGGGAAACCAGCAACAGGCCGCCGATCAGGTCTCCATCAGCAACAGCATCGGCAGCCTCCGGTTCCTGGGGGCAAAGGACTGGCGCGAATTCGTCGAGACGCTGAGCGTCGCCGAGAAAAAATTGCGGGAGGATCCCGCTGCCATTTACAGCATGATGGATTTTGCCACGCGTGACCGCTATCGCCACGTCGTGGAGAAGATCGCGAAGCAGAGCCGCTTGCCCGAAGGTGATGTGGCGGAAAAAACCATCCAGCTTGCGCAAGCCGGCGCGGCCCGTAACCGCGACGACGATCGAACGGCACATGTGGGCTTTTACCTCATCGGCCAGGGATTGCCACAGCTCGAACAAGCGGCGGGGATGCGCCTTTCCACCTTCGATAAACTCACGAACACGGCAAACCGCTTCCCGCTGCTGCTGTATCTGGGCGCGATCACACTAATCACGCTGATCCTCACCCAGGGCCTGTTGCTACCGGTGCAGGCCAGCGGCAGGCCGCATTGGGTGCTCGTGTTGCTGGGTGTCCTCACGTTGCTGTCCACCAGTCAACTGGCGTTGTCGCTGGTAAACTGGCTGGCGACGTTGCTGACATCGCCGCATCCGCTGCCGCGCATGGACTTCTCCCGGGGAATCCCACGGGAATCGCACACGCTGGCGGTGGTTCCAACGATGCTCCACAGCGCTCGGAACATCGAGGATCTGGTCGAGGCGCTGGAAGTCCGGTTCCTGGCCAATCGGGACGACAATCTGCGCTTCGGCCTGTTGACCGATTTTCAGGATGCGCGCGCAGAAACGTTGCCGCAGGACGAAGTGTTGTTGCAGCTGGCTGAGGCGCGCATCGGGGAGCTGAATGAAAAGTATCGGGGCGACAACGGCGACACGTTTTTTCTTTTCCATCGCCCGCGCCGCTGGAATCCTCGCGACCGGGTCTGGATGGGCTACGAGCGCAAGCGTGGGAAGCTGGCGGATTTGAATCTGCTGTTGCGCGGAGGGGCAACCGATTGCTTCTCGCGGATTGTCGGTAACACCGGCATTTTATCGAACGTGAAGTTCGTCATCACCCTGGACACGGATACACAACTGCCGCGCGACTCGGCGCGGCAGTTTGCGGGGGCCCTGGCGCACCCGCTGAATCGCGCGCGTTACGACGCAGACCGGCAACGCGTCAGTGAGGGCTACGGCATCCTGCAACCGCGCATGGGCGTGAGCCTGCCCGGCACGAACCGCTCGCGCTATGCCCGCTTGTACGGGGATGAGCCGGGCATCGACCCCTATACGCGTGCCGTTTCCGACGTCTACCAGGACCTGTTCGGTGAAGGCTCGTTCATTGGCAAGGGGATCTACGATATCGACGCGTTCGAGCGCTCGCTCAAGGATCGCTTTCCCGAAAACCGCATCCTCAGCCACGATCTCCTGGAAGGTTGTTACGCACGCGCCGGGCTGGTGAGCGATGTGTTGCTGTACGAGGAACATCCGTCGCGCTACAGCGCGGACGTGAGCCGCCGGCACCGCTGGATACGCGGAGATTGGCAGCTGGCAGGCTGGTTGCTGCCGCGCGTCCGCGGACCCGGGCGCGGCCGGCAAAAGAATCCGCTCTCGGCGCTGTCCCGTTGGAAGCTCTTCGACAACCTGCGGCGCAGTCTCGTACCGGTGGCGCTGACGCTCCTGTTGCTGCTGGGTTGGACGGACCTGTCATCGGCCTGGCTCTGGACCCTGGCGGTGATCGGAATCATCCTGATCCCATCCTTGATGGCCGCTGCGCTGGAGATATTTCAGAAGCCGGCCGACGTGCTGCTGGGCCAGCATCTCGCCGCCCTCGTACACACTGTCGACCGGCGCCTCGCCCAAACGGTTTTTGCACTCACGTGCCTTCCCTATGAGGCGGTGTTCAGTCTGGATGCGATTGTGCGCACGGTGGGACGGATGCTGATCACGCGCAAGCGACTTCTCGAATGGAATCCATCGAGCGAATCGGATCGCCACGGCGGCACGGACCTGGCTGCCGCTTTCCGCTCGATGTGGTCCGCCCCGGTGATCGCCATCGTCACGGCGTGGGTTCTGCTGCTGTCGAGTCCGGTGGCACTGGTCGTGGCGGGACCCATACTGATCGCATGGCTGGTCTCGCCCGCCATCGCCTGGTGGATCAGCCGGCCGCTCGCCCGCCGTGAAGCCAGGCTGACGGCCGACCAGACCTTCTTCCTGCGCAAGATTGCGCGCAAGACCTGGGCGTTCTTCGAGACCTTCGTCGGCGCGGAAGATCATTGGCTGCCGCCGGATAACTATCAGGAGTTTCACGGCCCCGTCGTGGCGCACCGTACATCGCCGACCAACATAGGGCTGGCACTGCTGGCGAATCTGTCCGCGTACGACTTCGGTTACATTCCGGCCGGACAACTCATCGAGCGCACAGCGAAGACACTGGGCACGATGCAGACCCTGGAGCGGCATCGCGGCCACTTCTACAATTGGTACGACACGCTATCGCTGAAACCGCTGCATCCAGCCTACATTTCGACGGTGGACAGCGGCAACCTCGCCGGTCATCTGCTGACGTTGCGCCCGGGCCTTCTGTCGCTGCCCGATCGCCCGATCCTGGAGACGCGCTGGTTTGACGGGCTGCGCGACACGCTGGGGATCCTGGTGGATGCCGCGGGCGGTGTCCCGCCGGCGGCACTCGCTCAATTTCAGAACGATCTGGAGTCCGCCTGCGATTCCCGGCCCAGCACGCTCACGGCGGCGCGCTTCACCCTTGACCGGCTGACAACGCGCGCGGCGGAGCTTGCAAGCAACTTCAAGGCTGAGCCCGCGACCGACGCGAGCGGGTGGGCACGGACGCTGGCCCGGCAGTGCCAGAGCGCCCTCGATGAACTGACGTTTCTCGCTCCGTGGAGTTTGCTGCCGGCCGCTCCGGGTCGCCTCAGCGACTTCCCCGACATCGGCGAAATTCCCACGCTGCGCAAACTGGCCAAACTTGAGGTGGAGTGGTTACCGACCATCGAGCATCGACTCGACGCGGCGGCAGACGCGACGCCCGCGGAACGCGAATGGCTGGATGAGTTGCGACGGCTGATCGCGCAAGCCCGCCGTCGCGCCGGCGAGCGGATAGCGGCCGTCGAGCGCCTGGCGCGCCTTGCCGGCGAACTGGCGCACATGCAGTACGATTTCCTGTACGACAAGGCATCGCGGCTGCTGGCGATCGGGTATAACGTGGACGATCTGCGGCGCGACCCGGGTTACTACGATCTGCTGGCCTCGGAAGCGAGATTGATCAACTTTGTCGCGATTGCCCAGGGGCAGGTGCCGCAGGAGAGCTGGTTCGCCCTCGGGCGCCTGCTCACGTCCGCCGGTGGCGAGCCGATACTCCTGTCGTGGAGCGGTTCGATGTTCGAGTACCTCATGCCGCTCCTGGTGATGCCCACCTACGAAAACACGCTGCTCGATCAGACTTGTAAGGCGGCGGTGGCGCGACAGATCGAGTATGGAGGACAGCGTGGCGTGCCGTGGGGCATGTCGGAGTCCGGTTACAACACGGTCGACGTTCATCTCAACTACCAGTACCGCGCGTTCGGCGTGCCCGGCCTGGGGCTCAAACGCGGACTGGCGGAGGATGTGGTCGTGGCACCCTATGCCTCAGCGCTGGCATTGATGGTGGCGCCTGAAGCGGCTTGCGTGAATCTGCAGCGACTCGCCGCGCAAGGGCTTGAAGGAAAATTCGGTTTTTATGAGGCCATCGATTACACCCCGTCGCGTCAACGACGCGGGCAATCAAGCACGCTGGTGCGGTCCTACATGGCACATCACCAGGGCATGAGCCTGCTGTCCCTGGCCTATCTGCTGCTGGACCGTCCGATGCAGAAGCGATTCACGTCGGACCCGTTGTTCCAGGCGACCCTGTTGTTGCTCCAGGAGCGGATTCCCAGGGCCACGGCGCTGTTTCCGCACACCGCCCAGCTCTCCGACATTCGACCCACTTCCGCTGCCCTGGAGACACCGATTCGCGTTTTCAGCAGCCCCGATACGTTGATCCCGCAGGTGCAGTTGCTGTCGAACGGCCGCTACCACGTGATGGTCACGAACGCGGGAGGCGGCTACAGTCAGTGGAAGAACCTGGCCGTGACCCGCTGGCGCGAAGACACTACCCGCGACAACTGGGGTAGCTTCTGTTACCTGCGCGACGTGGCGAGCGGGGAGTTCTGGTCAACCGCACATCAGCCGACGCTCAAACAAGCGGAGAACTACGCAGCGATTTTCTCCGAGGGGCGAGCGGAGTTTCGCCGCCGTGACCACGATTTCGATACCCATACCGAGATCGTGGTTTCGCCGGAAGATGATATTGAGCTGCGTCGCATCCATATCACCAACCGATCCAAGACGCGCAGAACGATAGACGTGACGAGTTACACGGAGGTGGTTCTCGCACCCGCGGCCGCGGAAGCGCTGCATCCGGCATTCAGCAATCTCTTTATTCAGACCGAGATCATCGATCCGCGGCGGGCGATCCTGTGCACGCGCCGGCCCCGCTCCCTGGATGAGCCGGCGCCCTGGATGTTTCATCTGATGGCCGTGCACGGGTCGGACATAGGGGAGATCTCCTACGAGACGGACCGCGCGCAGTTTATCGGCCGCGGCAACAGCGTCGCCGAACCGCACGCCGTGAGCGGTCCCGACCTGCTCTCGGGCAGCCAGGGTTCCGTGCTCGATCCGATCGCCGCCATCCGCTGTCGCATAACGCTCGATCCCGACGAATCGGCAACGATCGATATGGTTTCCGGCCTTGGCGAAACCCGCGACGCCGCCTTGGGCCTGGTGGATAAATATCAGGATCAACGGATAGCGGATCGCGTCCTGGAGCTGGCATGGACCCACGCCCAAGTGGTGCTGCGGCAGATCAATGCCACCGAGGCCGACGCGCAACTCTATGGACAGCTGGCCAGCTCTGTCATCTACGCCAATTCCTCGCTGCGCGCCGACGCCGCCATCCTCATCAAGAATCGCCGCGGCCAATCCGGTCTATGGAGCTATGCCATTTCCGGTGATTTGCCGATCGTGCTGCTGCAGATCGGCGACCCGGCGCATATCGATCTGGTGCGCCAACTGGTGCAGGCCCACACATACTGGCGCTTGAAGGGGCTGGCGGTGGACCTGGTGATCTGGAACGAAGACCGCGCCGGTTACCGGCAACTGCTGCAGGAACAGATCATGGGACTGATCGCCGCGGGTGTGGAGGCACACGTGATCGATCGGCCAGGCGGCATCTTCGTGCGGCCGGCGGAGCAGATATCGGACGAAGATCGCATCCTGCTGCAATCGGTCGCGCGTGTCATTTTCACCGACGGCCGCGGAACGCTGGCGGAACAGATCAACCGCCGCGGCCCGGTGGAAGCGCGCCCATTACCCATAAATTGGGCGCGTCTCAAAC